>NZ_ARPN01000104.1:0-601 GCF_054966645.1 Pseudoalteromonas sp. SANK 73390 | reverse complement strand
ACTGCAAAGATAGATGTAATGCAAGCGACCCCAGCGACATGGCAACTACTATTACAAGGCGGGTGGGAGCCAAGCAAAGGCCTTAAAGCGTTGTGTGGTGGCGAAGCAATGCCTCAAGAAATGGCAAAGGCACTGCGGCATAGGTTGACCCCGCTGGGGGGCAGTTTATGGAATATGTACGGGCCAACAGAAACCACAATTTGGTCTGCGCTGTATAACGTGACTGATGAGCAGATAAATATTGGCAAGGGTATAGCGAATACCCAGCTTTATGTATTGAACCGCTTAGGTCATTTACAAGCGCCGGGTAGCATTGGAGAGCTGTGTATTGGTGGTGATGGTTTAGCTCAAGGATATTGGCAGCGAGACGATTTAACAGCGGAGCGTTTTATTGATAATCCGTTTGGTGAGGGAAGGTTGTATCGTACGGGCGACTTGGTACGTTGGACGACGGCAGAACATTTGGAATACAAAGGGCGAATAGACCAGCAGGTTAAGTTAAGAGGCTTTCGAATTGAATTAGAAGAAATAGAACAGCAACTTGGACAGTTACCAGATGTTGAACAATGCGCAGTAACATTAGCGGTGGCCCCTAATGGGG
>NZ_ARPN01000103.1:0-128905 GCF_054966645.1 Pseudoalteromonas sp. SANK 73390 | reverse complement strand
CTCTCTTTGCTACTTTAAAACCTTTTAAGACTAAGGTGTTACCAAGGTTTGGTTTACTGCTCAATCGAGTGTAAATGAGATTTATTATTTAAACTTTGGCTATGGCGAGAGTTGCGGAATTCCAGTAACTTTAACAATTTCAGTGGATTGAAAATATAACAAGTCATTAA
This sequence comes from Pseudoalteromonas sp. SANK 73390, assembly GCF_054966645.1. Taxonomy (NCBI): domain Bacteria; kingdom Pseudomonadati; phylum Pseudomonadota; class Gammaproteobacteria; order Alteromonadales; family Pseudoalteromonadaceae; genus Pseudoalteromonas; species Pseudoalteromonas sp. SANK 73390. The sequence goes on along the minus strand of NZ_ARPN01000103.1, from coordinate 128,735 downwards.
AGCAAGACAAAAAACAGTTGGTTTTTGCTCCTTCGTCACTTATTTTAACCAACTATTTTTAGCCTCTTAATGAGGCGTTATATGCTTGTCCTGAGTGTACGAATCTAAATTGAAGGTATAAAATTGTCATATTTATTAATAGTTTTAGCTCTTTTAGCCACTGTTGTCGGTATTAGGGGAGACACTTGGAATAATCAAAGACAAGGGTTGCGTAAAGTATCTATTACAGGTTGGGTGGCGTTTGCATTGGCTTGTTCTATAGCCGCCTTTTCTATTGTTAAAGAGTATCAAGAAAACAGTGAGAAGCAGGAAAATGAAAGAAAGCTATTGTTTAAACGGTTAGATGGACTCGACTCTCTCGCTACACAGTCGTGGTATTTGAGTTCGATGTTTAAATCTATAGCCAAGGATATAGATGATAGGCCGGAACTTTATGAACTATCATTGAACCAACTTAGGTTTATGAAGGATGAGCTTTCTCGTTCTCAGAGTAGCTATGCTCAGGTATTAGATCGTAGCGAAAGAATAGCTTTAGAACATTTAATGCTGCAGGTAACTGGATCTTTACATGGCTTAACATTAGAGAAGCAAGTTACAAATTCTAGCGACTTTGAGTATCTAGCTAAAGAAGCTTTAGAAGCAAATATTACATTTTGTCAGCCTATAAAAGACAAGAACCCTCTGTGCTATATGGGTGAGACAGTTAGTGCTAATTAATTGATCGCACATAACAAGAGACTATGGCGTCAATGGCTAGTTTTAAACTTTTGGCGCTTCCCACATAACCCCGTCTCTGAGCATCGAATTTAGGATCACAATCATCTTCCTGACACACGCAACTTTAACAGTGTAGATAGTTCAGATTTGCGAATTTGGTTGTGAAACGGCTTAAGCGACAGGGCATTTAAAGCCGCTGTTTAGTGACTGGTGAATATCGGTAAGATTTGCATCTTTTTGAATGGAAAGGGTTTTAAAAGCAGCTTTGAGTAACCTATCAAAAGATAAACAACGACTTCGTTGCAAAAATCCAGACTAAACAGCAAGGCGGTTTAAATTTTTCGATTAAAAGACTGCTTTTAATTGACGAAAAATTTGGTTAATGTGCATCTGAACTCTGTTTTTGGTTGATTGATTATTGGCGTAACCATTTGATCATTAACAGAGCTCAACTGCTAGTTTTCTTAAGATCCAGCCTATGAGTTGCAGCTAAAACCTGAGTCTCACATTACCCGAACTCGGTTTAAAAGAGTAATTTGATAGGTTTATTATCCATACAAGGCAATCAAGCAGGAAAATTTACAGTTGGCTGTTTTCACTGCGCTCAACAATTTTAGCCAAGGAAGCGGCAGATAAGTTTGTTAGATACTCGATATTATCATTGTGTTTCGCGCTGTATGCGATTGTGCAGTAATGAGTAATCATACTCATATTGTGTTGTATGTGGATGATAAAAAAGCATTAAGATTGAGTGATAGAGCAGTATTGTTACGCTGGCATAAGCTTTTTAAAGGTACACCGTTAAGCCACAAGTTCTTGCAAAATGAGCCTTTATACGAAGGGCTGCGATTTTTTCTAAGTAAAGACATTAAAGAATACAGTACTTAGCAGAACCGCACAAATCTGTTAAACTATCGCGCTTTATTGCTTGGGGCGTTGAAAATATGGAATGTCGTTTACATTGTGGTGCGTGCTGTATCGCGCCAAGCATTAGTTCTAGCTTTCCTCTACACCCTAATGGTAAAGAGGCTGGGGAGCGTTGTAAAAACCTCACTGATGATAATTTATGTAAGCTATTTGGTAAACCTGAACGACCAAAAGTTTGTCATGATTTTAAAGCAACAGAGTGGGTATGTGGAAGCACAGCTATTGAAGCGATTGCTATTCTTAATGAGCTTGAAACGCTAACCCGGTAATTTTAAACTCTTCAAATACTGTTCACAGATTGTATGTAACACCAGTTTTATTAAAACACTGCTCATTCTAACGATCTAAACGATTTATTAACTTCGTTAAAAATTATTGATGTAGAATAACGACATACCTAAATTTTTTAGTCTGGTTACTAAAGCATTGTTCAGTCAAAATATCTGATTATTTATGCTATTGGTATAATATACAAACAGACGATAATAAATTATTAATACCGATGCAGTTTATCTAATGTATTAACGTGATTTTTGATACGGATTTATAAGGCTAAGGGAGTTAGCAAAAGTATGAAGAAAATAACCATTTTTGGTAAACCTGGCAGCGGAAAGTCTGTACTAAGTCAAAAAATGGCTTTAGCAACTGGAATTCAACTACACCAATTAGACTCAATTTACTATAAAAAAGTGGTGTTCCTCTCAGTAAAGGTGAGTTTAACGCAATTCATGATGATATTTTAGCTAATGAATGCTGGATAATAGATGGTTTGGGGCCAATTAGTGCATTTAAACGGCGTTTAGAAGCTGCGGATACATTAATCTATATCGATTTACCTTATTTAACGTGCTATTGGTTAGTGACAAAGCGGTTATTTAAAAGTTTTTACAAAAAGCCATTAGGTTGGCCTGATGGCAGTTCGGTGGTACAGGGCACTCTCAATAGTTTCATAACGTTAAGACTATGCCCTGCATTTTGGAATGAGCAGTTTTTAGCGCAACTCAAAGCACAAGCATCTAAAACTAAACATTTACATGTAATTAAATCAATGTATGAACTAGAGCAATTTTATAAAAGCATCTAAATTCTGAATTAAACGTCATGATTTAACTGCGCATTAAAGCGCTCTATTAATTTCACACAGGTTTTGGCACATCACTTTTATCAGCGGGTTTCTTATTAGCAATATTATTTGCTTTTTCAATACTATAGAGGCTAGCATTAGAGACAGTTTGGTTATTATTTTTTTGAGGATTAAAAGATAATTTGGTCAACAAAGGGAAATGATCAGAGCCAATAGAGGGCAACCTTTGGATATCTCTAAGTTCAAAGTGATGGCTATGAAAGATATGATCTAACGGCCAGCGAAAAAATGGGTAGTCAGCATGAAATGTGTTAAACATGCCACGGCCAATTCGCGGGTCTAATAAGCCACTAATTTCGCGAAATAGATGTGTGGTTTTAGACCAAGCAACATCATTGAGATCGCCCGTCACGATGACAGGCTGTGTGGTGTCAGCTAAACTTTTAGCAACCAAAATAAGTTCCACATCTCGTTCCGTTGATTCAGTGTTTTCTGTTGGACTTGGTGGTGCGGGGTGTAAAAAATGGGTTCTAACTTTATCTCCCGTTCTTAAAACAATGGTGGTGTGCATTGAAGGAATGTTGTCCTCGATAAGAAATTCGATTTGTTCATTCTCTAATGGGAGTCGAGAGTACACATGCATACCGTATAGGTTATCGAGCGGGCACTTGATGCTATTTGGCATATCAGCCTCAATGACTTGTAGTTGCTCCTCCCACCACTTTGTAGATTCAAGCGTGACTAAAATATCTGGCTGATGTTTTTGTACTAACTTAATTAATGCATTGGCGTTACGGTTTGTCGCAAGCACATTAGACGTGAGTATAGATATCTCACTATCAAGGTTGTCGTTTTCGCAGTGCCTTACCCTTTTTTTCCAAAGAGATGTATAGGGGAGTATCCAACTAATTTGCCAAGCTAAGCAACAAAGGGTGATGCTCATGAGCACCCAAGAAATCACTTGTGTTAAATCTAATACCAGTGCTTGAATAATCACTGTCAAAAACGCCAAGGTAGCAAGCTGTAAACGTGGAAAGTCCATACTTCTAACAATCCAATGTGTATTGTTAGATAGCGGAAGTAGGGTTGAAATTACAACTAGGCATGTAAAAAAGGTCAGTAAGTATTGCATAGGCCGTTGGCTAATAGTTTTGTGATTGATTTTACGCGACTTTGTATACTTAGCAATAATAATTGTGAAAGGCTTGATGATAGCTCTCAATGGTTTATGCGGGGCGAGCTAAGTCACCTTATAACAAAGTGGCAGGGTAAAATTTACATAGTACTATAAATTGTACACAGTAAATTTTACCCGAGTTACCTAATTACCTTCTCGCTATAATCCACACTGCGTGAATTATTCCAGGAATGTAGCCAAATAACGTGAGAATAATGTTCAGCCAAAAAGCCCCGCCAAGGCCAACTTGCAAGAACACACCAAGCGGTGGCAATAAGATTGAAAAGATGATTCGAATTAAGTCCATTAGGATTCCTTATTTATTAAGTCGTATTTTGTTACAGCAGTTTTCATGCCATTAAATGGAATTGGAACTAAACTTGCTTTTACTGTATACCTTGAATAAAAATTAAGTTGATTAGTAAATGATAGACTTTGAAATCAACATCGCCTTAGTGTTATTTCACCTTATACAGATTGCGACTGCTTTTTTGTTAACTTTACCATTGGCGATTAACCGAGAATATAAGTCCGATAGTGCAGGTTTAAGAACATTTCCATTAGTTGCCATTTCCTGCTGTGCTTTTGTACTGGTTGGTATAGATGTTTTTTCTGCAGGTGATGCTCAAGCGAGGGTTGTGTACGGGGTTATTACTGGCATTGGATTTATTGGTGGAGGGGCTATTTACAAAAGCGATGCACATGTTGAGGGAACGGCAACGGCTGCTGGAATTTGGCTCACTGGGGCTATAGGGATTTCGGTTGCATATAGTCGTTATGAAATTGCGTTGGTGCTAAGCGCCGTTGGGTACTTGGTTTTTCAATTACTTGAACCTTATAAACATAAGGATGAAAAACAGGAAAACAAAGCGTAAGACAGTGATAATATACATCTAGTGACCAGTTTGTAAGGATAAAAATGATAAAATTTCATAGCCTGAGTCAATCATATCGCAAAGTTATTAACAGCATTGCATTTTACCCCTCTTTAATTGCCATTGTATTTTTAGTTTCTGCGTTAATTACATTGTTTTTTGAATACTTGGAACCAGTTAAACAGTTTGAACTGCGTTTTTCATTTATTCTTGTTGATAGTGTTGAAAATGCCCGTACGATTCTAAGTATTTTAATTGGTAGTATTATATCACTCACCGTTTTTAGTTTTTCAATGGTGATGGTTGTACTTAATACTGCCAGTATGAATCTTTCGCCTCGTCTCGTGCCTGGGCTGATATCAAAAAAATCACACCAGTTGGTGTTAGGGTTTTATTTGGGGAGTATCATTTATTCAACAATCATGTTGATAAATATTGATGATGTATCAAGTAATAATACTATTTTAGATATTCCCGCTTTAGGTATTTTATTCGCACTCTTACAGGGGTTAGCATCTCTTGTATGCTTTGTGTATTTTATTCACTCTATTTCACAAACTATTCAAGTAGATAGTGTGTTAAATAGTCTATTTTCAAGAACAAAGTATGAAATGAATGCGTTAGTTGAACTGCACCAAAATCAAGATGAGGTGAGTTCAGGTAAGTTTGAACAGTGGCATGAACTACAAAGTAACACCGGTGGATACTTTAAAGGGGTTAAGGCTAAGCAGTTATGTAATATATTGGCACGCGAAGAGTTATCCCTTTATGTTTGTGTAAAGCAGGGCTACTTTACGGTTAAAGGCTACCCGTTTCTGCGTTGTAATAAGCCAATAAATAATGACACGGAATTAGTGGAAGAAATTTTATCTTGCTTCATTTTTTATGTAGAAGAATATATTAGTGATCATTATAGCTATGGTATGACGCAAATATCGGAAATTGCTGTTAAAGCAATGAGTCCAGGTATTAACGATCCTGGCTCGGCAGTTAAAGCCATTGACATGTTAAGCCTATTATTAATAAAGCGTATGGAATTGAAAGATATTAGTGTTTCTAGTGTGCAAAAAAGCGCTACCAGTAGATTGTTTTTTCATGAAATTTCAATAAATGAATTACTGCATGATAATTTCACACCGATTAGGCATTATGCAAGAAGCGATGCTTTTGTGATGGAAAATATATTGGAAGCATTTAAAAATATGCTGTTTGTTACTAGTGGTAAAGGGTTAGTCAGTGAGGAAATATATCGCTATTTATACGCCATAATAAGCGATATAAATAGAAACATTGTTAATCACTACGATAGAGAAGTGCTGCGCAATATGCTTGAGGCCATTTCCCGAGTAAACCCTGAGGAGGGGGATAAGTTATTAACTTATTACGACAAAAAATAATCGAGCCAAGTTATTAAACTTAGCCCGATTATTATATTTAGTACGCCGGTTTAGGCGGGAAATTTTGTAAGATTTGTGAAACGGTTTCATTGATTGAAGCCGTTCTTTGCTCTGGCGTTTGCTTTGAACGTAGTCGGCCTTCTTTGGCACCGCGCCAAATTAATTGTTGTGATGCATTATCAATCACGTCAATAACCAAAGTGCCCACATCGTATTCTTTGCCAGTAGTTTGGCTTTGCATTCCCCAACCCCAATAATTCCAGCGCACACCATAGTGTGTGTTGAGAGTGCTAGATTCTATTTTACTCTCTACAGATGCATGATAGTTAACTAACACGTCGGCTGTGTCGGCCTCAACAATACGCATACCCTGTGTGGATAAGCTTTGCTTGATTGCCGTTCTTACCCGCTTTTCCATTAAATCATTGATCTGGTAGTCTGTTTTGCTTGCTTTTAGGGCTGCATTGGGTGCCCATGCAAAGGTTTTGTAGTTTGCAAACTCAATTGATTGGTCATAATCCCAATCAGGTGAGCTTGAGCACGCGCTCAATAATAAAATTGCAGACGTAATAAGTAACTTTTTAAACATAATTAACACTCCTTGGGTCACCTTGCTAAGCATACAAGCTGACCTATAAACAACTTAAACTATCAGATCAGACTGTTGAAGTATTGCTATGTTCCACTTCAATCCAGTCTTTTTCGTCTACCCAGTTTTGGCTACCACTTTTAACACTGCGAATTGGTACAATATAGTCACAGCTAATTTGTGGTTTAACAGAAGCAAAAATAGGCACGAAACCAAAACTTAATGCGGTTTCGATAATGGCCTTTTGGTTCTGTGGATCAATATCAGCCGCTTCATCAATATAAATAGGAATACGATATAGCGTCTGCTCCTGATCAGAAAGTAAATAACGAATGAATAACATACCACATAACAATTTTATTGTAATACGCGTTCCATTTGACCCCGCTGAATCAATTTTATCAAAGTGTTCTGTTTCTCCAGCGCGATTGACTACTTCAAAACGTATATCGAAAAGATCTGTAAGTGTTAAACCAGCTTTGTCACTTGCTAATTTAATTAAGTGATCTTTGGCTTGATTTAACGCCTTTTCGTCACTCGGTTTTACTGATAATAAGTCAAAGTTATCACCTTTTTCATAATTATCTGAGGTGCTAATAATGGTGTCGATACTTTCGACCAACATTTTACGAGCAATAATATTAATCTTAAATGATTGCAAGTTTGAAATGCGATGCTGGCTTATACCACGATTAAAGCTATTCATTTCACGACGAAGACGGTCTAAGTCTTCACGTAATCCTTTAATAGTTGCAGCAACTTCGGTTAATGCCACACGTGCATGGCGCTCAACCGCGTCTCGTTCATTATCTAGGTTATGATATGCACTGATCAACTTTGCATATTTTTCATTTTCATCGCTTTCATTATCGAATTTGGTAATACCGGCGTTATAAATATGCAGATAAGTGTTTTGAACATTAACGACTAAATTTCTTAGCTCGTTACACTGCTTATTAAATTGGTGCACCACTTCCGCTAGGTTATCAAAATCCAACTTAACATCTACAGGGTAGGGTACTTGTTTACCCGTAAAAATGTTCAATGTGTGATCTATACGTTCAGATTTCACCTGACGTAATCTATCGTTTTGACGCGTTAATAAGTCTTGCTTACTTTTGATGATAGAGCGTCTATCTGAAATTGAGCCTGCATTGCGCTGTACATCTTGTAAATATTCATCCACTTGCTCGCGTTCGGCATTAAGCTGTTCGCGAAGCAACTCTTGCGCATCTATAGACTGTTGCATGGTTTGATATTGTTCAAAGCGTTTTAACGCGCCCTCAAGGCTCATTAGTTCTTCATAAAGTGCATCACGCTCTTGTTGTTTTTGCGCAACATTAGCAGCCACGTCTCGTTGTTGTTTAAATTCTAGTAATGACTGTTGCAGTGCATCCAGCTGCGCTTTTAATTGTTCTTTATTTTCACCACTTTGCATTTGTACAGGGCTGAGCTTTTTAAGCTTAATGGTGGCCCCAGGTAAAGTGAGCTCGCCACCTTTAACATTGGCAGATAGCTGTGCTAAAAATGCCCCAAATTTATCATCATCGGTAATGGCAACTTCACCTTGGTTAGTCGTGGCAAACGATAATAAATCAGGATTTAGAATACGTGATATCTCTTCTACTTCTTTAAGCGACAAGTCTTCTCGCATTCGAGTAAACAAGTTAAATTCAAGGTTCTTAAGCTGTAGTTTTAAACTTTTTACTTGCTTTTGTGTTTCGCTAATTCGATAGTCCAGAGTATGCAAGCTTTGGCCCTGAGCACTATTAATAGAAAACGATAATTGCTCATATTCTTTTTTTAGTAGCTGTAAATTTGTTTTTAATGTTGCGTGGTTAGTCAGTTCAAACTCAGTTTTAAGGGCATAATAATCATTAAACCATTGCTCTATTTGTGTTTGCTTGCGCTCAATATCCCGTGACTGTTGTAAATAAAGCTGTTGTTTTTGCTCAAAGTCATGCTTTTCTTGTTCAATGTCTTCTAGCTGGACACTAAGCTCAGCAAAATGGGCTTGCTGGTATTGATCATATTCAACTAGTGCAACATCAATTTTGGGCGCGTAGGCTGCTAATCTACCTTTGAGGGTGGCTTCACTATCTAGCATGGTTTCAAGGGCTGCGATTGGTTCTTGCATTGACTCAAGCGCATTCAATTCGCGACGAGCATGGTTAACTTTATCAAATGCCCTTCGCCATACTTCGTAAAAATCCACACGGGAGTTTGACATATGGCGCTCAAATACCCGCAGCATAAAACGCTTTACGTCACTGGCTCCAAGTTTGTGTAGATTTAAAATACGGCGAAATATTTCTTTATAAATAGCCGCATCTTGCACATTGTTAAGCGGGATCATTTTAAGATTAACATCAGAGTCAAACTGAGTTGCTCCACCGGTGAGTAAGGCGTTTAATTCTTGCGCTTTGAGTTCCTTAGGCTTTTTACCTTGGCTTTCTAAGTGCTTAAATAATTTAGTGAATTTAATGATACTTTTACCTTCGGTAAAGTCATCAAGGCTTAATTTACCATTAAAGCAAAAAAACTGATGTGCAAAGCCGGCTATTTTTCCAAGTCCAGCAACGCCTATCACCACATCACCATGGGGCAGGTTCGCTTCAAGCAAGATATAGGACTGATCTGTAGAGAAGTAAAACTTTCTGGTTTCTTCTAAATCATGGCCATCCCACTCAGTTAATCGCAAGTCATTTATTAATGGGAACTGTAGAGCATTGATGACCGAGCTTTTACCGGTATTATTTGGGGCACATATTGAGGCACTTTTATTCAGCGGTATGACACATTTTGCGTAACCTGCCGTATTTAATAATGCTAATTTACTTAGCCCGTATAACTTACTCATACTTCTTCCTCGAGTTCGTCAAAATTACCTTCATTTACTTCCATCAACGCGTCGAGATAACGATAAACGGGCGCTAGGTGCATAAAGCCTTGTTCAACTTCTTTTGCGAGCCCTAAGCGAACCATGCGTAGGTAAACGTCTTTTCGTAAATCTGATCCTGAGAAAATTTCCAACTGATCGAATAGGTGCTTATTTAATTGAACTACGCTTTGCATCAACTCTAAATCTGCCACTTCGTCAAACAAGGCACGTAGAGGGTCCTTACCTTGGTTTGCATAGTGCTCAATTAAGATGAACACAGTCAATGCTATGGCTCTAGAAATTTTACCCATGTTCGGTGTACTTTCATCGCTTGCAAGATAATAAAAGCCTCTACTATCGTGCTGTAAATCGTGACCAAGGGCATTAAATAAGGCTTGATAAGCATCAATATGCTGGTCCAGTTGTTGCCAAAGCGTGGTGTCTTGTTCACTGATGTGATGTCCGCTCACCAATTTTTTATTGATGGCTTGTAATTCACTTAGTTCTGATAAGTTAATTTGTGTCATTGTTTTTTTCTTGTGCTGTACTTGCATTGAACGGATAAAGCGCAAAGGTATTGCCATTGATGCTGATTTTGGTGCGTTCAGTGTCTTGCTGTAATTCAAATTGTTGGTCGCTGATTAACTTTTGGTATAAAAATAGCATTTCATCAGCGTCTAAGCTTGGGTATTGCTCATTCAAAAAGCCCAATAACGCCTGACGTTTAGCACCACTACTGGCAAACTTTTTAGTAAATGATAAACGCACATCGTTATAATCGGGAATATTTGGGCTTTGATATGCTGGTACATCTGTACTGTCAGGTAATTCATACTCGGCATGTTCAAATTGAGCAAGGCTTGCCATGTATGCAACCATATGACGTTGTTGGCCAAGTGAAAAACGCTGAATGTCAGATACAAACTCAGGTTGCACTGACGTTAGCATGCGGTCAACACCATTTTTTCTTATTAAGCCAAGCACTTTGGCGGCTTGTCGAGTGATTAATGTATTACGACGTAACTCTTCACGCAGGGGCATCAGCATATCTGCACTTTTACGCAAGCTCTCACGCCCCACTAGGTGCATATCTAAAATTCGGGTACGAAGTTGTTCAAGCATCCGTTTATCGCGGGCACCACGCCCGAATAACTCGATGTTTTCAATTTGATTGCTTATTTGCTGTTCTATCATGATAAAACAGGCGTGAAATGGGCCTCGAATATCCACCATTTCAAGCATCGGTTCGATATATTCATCGAATGCTTCAATAACGGCCTTATAACGTTTTTGCAATGATAAGTTACTGTGGTCTGATTTAGCTTGTTCTACAAGATTAAAAATAGCGCTTTCATTATGTTCAAACAATTTGACTATTTTACGAACACGTTCATCCATGATGCGGCTAAAGCGTCGCAGCTCGCTGAAATCACCCTCATCACCCGCTTGGTGTAAACGTAAACCTAAGCGTTCTAGATCTTTTACTAACACAGTAATTTCTTCTGCTAAGCCTAAGTTTTCTTCTTGTAATAAAAAGCTGGCAAAATCGGCGATTGCACGATTAATCTCTAATTGTGATGACTTAGCCAATGGAATGATAATTTCTTGATTTAAAAGACGGTTAGTCTCTTTAAAAATTCGTTCGCTCGTCCACTGGGGGTTTTTATGTTTTATGATGCTTTGAACATCTTTTAGGCTGAAATCGGTCATTTTAAACCGTTTAAAAAGCAGCTCTAATACGCTCCAATGCTCATGAAGAGTATTTAATACTTTTTTTGCTGGGATCATAACTTTCCAGTTTGTATCAATTTTGTGACATATAGGGCAAATTAATTACTTGTAGCCATAGCGCATACACGCTGCAAATGCTATTCTTCGCGCCGATTTACCACGTTACCTTCAAATTTTATTAATTTTACTTAACAGGTTGTTTACGCAATATGGTTACGCCCATTATCCTTACCCTGATAGCGATTGCGTTCTTGCTTATCGTTATAGAGGATATCATCCATGTAAACAAGGCCAAAACTACCCTTTTTTTTGGTACTTTATGTTGGATTATCGCTTTTATCTTCCCAATTAATGGGCAAAGCCCAGAAACTGTACAACATCAACTAGATCATAACATTCTTGAAATCGCCACTCTATGGTTATTCTTAATGGCTGCAATGACATTTGTAGCTTATTTGAATTCTAAAGGCTTTATTCAAAATATTGTTCACCGGGTAATGCCAGCCCAGATAAGTGAGCGTAAGTTAATGTTTTTAGTTGGTATATCAGCATTTATATTTTCGTCTATTTCAGACAATATTACCGCAACATTGATTTCACTTGCTGTAGTAATGTCACTGAAATTAGACCCCAAAAAATTAATAAAGTACGCAACACTTATAATTTTTAGTGTAAACAGTGGGGGGGTGTCATTAATAACCGGTGATGTAACCACGTTAATGATATTTTTAGCTGACAAAGTAACAATTCCAGATTTGTTATTGCTCATCGCACCTGCGTTAGTGAGCGTAATCGCACTTGCTGCAATGCTGTCGGTGGGTATGAATAGCACTTTGGAGTTTAATAAAGATACCACTAGGCGAATTGAAAAAACTGACATTACCATTGCAGTTATTTTTATGTCGACGATTTTTGCCACTTTATTTTTAAGTGTGCAATATAAAGTGCCACCATTACTTACTTTTTTGTTCGGCTTGTCTTTGATGTTTTTAGTTGCACAGTTTTTGATGCGAAAAAAAGATGTCAATAAAAAGATTATTGATTACATTCGTGAAATTGAATATGACACCTTATTGTTCTTTGTTGGTGTGCTGCTCTTGGTTGGTGCGCTCAAAGAAGTGGGGGTTTTAGCCATGTTTACAGATTTGTATGTTTATATGAGCCCAGAATATGCTAATTATTTGATGGGTCTGTTATCAGCAGCTGTCGATAATGTGCCGCTTACCGCTGCGCTGTTAAAAGCAGATATAACCATGACGGCTCAGCAGTGGCTAATGTTCACCTATGCAACTGGTGTTGGTGGCTCAATGTTGGTGATTGGATCTGCGGCAGGGATCATTGCCATGAGCAAAGTAAAGGCATTGACCTTTATGAGTTATTTGCGGATGTCATTGTATTTACTCGTTGCATATACTATCGGTTATGCGGGGGCGTATTTGTCAGGTCAGTATATTTAAGGGTTTTAAGGTGTTTAGGTAATTAAAACTTGACACCCAGACGTCTAAAAGATATTTTTTATCGGCCCACTCATTTAGTGGGCTTTTATTTTGCTAAGATTCAGGTTTGTTGCGGCAAGATATTCAGAAGAGGTGCGATGCTTAGGTATTTAGTGGTAGGTGACGAGAGCCAATGACTGCTAAAGAGGGAAGTACTCGCCGAGGAAAGTCACAGTACGTCGCTGTGGGTTTTCGGTTTATGAGGCTGAATCCTCAAAACTGTCACCGTTAATGGTGGAGAGCTTCTGGCAAAGGTCATATCATATTATTCCAGCACCTTTATTGCCAAGTTCTCCTGTTTTTTATGATCGCAAAATGTGGTCACAAGGAGATATCATGAGTTCGCAGTACACAGTCGCAAAGTTTGGTGGTACCAGTGTAGCCAATTATCCTGCCATGCTTCGCTGTGCGCAAATTATTCACAACGACAATCAAGTTCGATTAGTTACTGTAAGTGCCAGCGCAGGCGTGACTAATCATTTGGTTACTCTCACTCAACAAAAAGCAAATGAATCACAAAGACTTGCACTAGTTGAAGCCGTTGTTGCCATTCAAGATGCCATTTTACAGCAACTAACTTTAGATACTGATTTAGCAAAGGGCTTTGAACAAACCCTAGATGAATTTAAATCGTTGGCTTTATTACCTGCTTTAAGCACTCAGCAATGCGATGAGATGTTGAGCTTTGGTGAGCGGCTTTCGTCTTTTTTGTTTACTCAAGTACTGCGTAATTTAGGGGTTAATGCAGATCGCTTTGATGTTCGTAAAGTGCTCAAAACCGATAATCGTTTTGGCAAAGCCACTCCTGATATTGTTGCCACAGCAGAAGCTGCACAATCACACCTTATCCCATTATTAGAAAGTAAAGTGATTGTTACACAGGGTTTTATTGGTAGTGATCCGTATGGACAAACGACTACGTTAGGCCGTGGTGGTTCAGATTATAGTGCGGCATTATTGGCTGAGGCAATTCAAGCACAATCTATCCATATTTGGACCGATGTTGTGGGTATTTTTAGCACTGACCCTAGGCTTTGCGACAAAGCAACACCTATAGCCCGTTTAAGTTTTGATGAAGCTGCTGAAATGGCGACTTTTGGTGCCAAAGTACTCCATCCAGCCACCATATTACCCGCAAGCCGCAGTGGGATTGCCGTGTTCGTTGGTTCAAGCCGAGACCCTCAAGCGGGTGGCACTTGGATTGAACGTGAAAAGTCGAACCTGCCGGGTATTCGTGCAGTAACACAACGTAAAAACCAAATACTGCTAACATTGAAAAGCCCCGAAATGTTATTAGCCAGTGGTTTTTTAGCGCGCATATTTACTATTCTAAGCGAATATAACATCTCTGTTGATTTGGTCACTACGTCAGAAATTAGTGTGGCTATTACCTTAGACAATGCACAAAACTCATCACGTCCAGAGTTAGATCAAGCCTGTCTTGAACAGTTGAGTAAATTTTGCCATGTAACCGTTGAGAATAATTTAACCTTGGTTGCATTAATCGGTTCAGAAATCCAGCTTAAACAACATCAGATGAATCTCATGCAGGTATTGAGCGATTTTAATATTCGTTTAATTTGCCATGGCGCAAGCAAACATAACTTGTGCTTTTTAGTTGAGCAATCCCATTCCGACCATGTTGTGCAATCAATCCACGCTAAATTATTAGAATCTGCATAATAGGTATATCAACGAAAAAGGGCACTTTAAATAGTGCCAAATCTTGATTTGTATTGATATCGTTGAATTCTAATAAGTAAATTGATTAGTCTACGAAACAGAGCGTGGACCTATTTCATTCGCATTTTTTAACAACTTAAGTATAATCGGCCGACCAAAACAATAACTAAATTTGCGTAAATATGGCTCAATTACGAGATGGTTTTCAAAGCCGAATTGGCTTTGTACTCGCCGCGGCAGGTGCTGCAGTTGGATTAGGAAATATTTGGGGGGTTTCCCACACAAGCGGCGAATCACGGTGGTGGTGCGTTTTTACTTGTTTACTTTATTGTTATATTTTTGTTAGCACTGCCTGCACTTTATACTGAACTTTATCTTGGCCACCAAGCACAATCAAACCCGGTTACAGCGCTTCGTCAAGCATGGCAGGAAAAAGCCCCTAAAATAGGTGCTGGTGCAGGGTATATGGGGCTGTGTGGTGCCATCGTCATGTTAAGCTTTTACTCAATTGTGGCAGGTTGGATGTTGGCATTCTCGATTGAGCCACTTGCACATGTATTTGGGTTTGAAAACTTGAGTCAATTTTTAAAAGGAGACTCAACGCTCAGAAACTTTATTTTTACGCCATTAATGTTGCTGCTTACTGCGAGTATTATTCTCAAAGGCGTTAAATCAGGTATTGAGGCATGGTCGCGGCGACTAATGCCTGTTTTGTTATTATTACTTATTGCTTTAATCGTCTATATTGCTACCTTGGAAGGCGCTGCTAAAGGCTTTAGTGCTTACCTTATTCCAGACTTTTCTAAAATTACCGACCCAGATTTAATTATTGCTGCAATGGGTCAGGCATTTTTCTCATTATCGTTAGGTGTGGGTTGCATGATGATCTACGGCTCATATTTGAAGCCAAACGAAAACCTACCAAAGTTAACATTAAGCGTTGCAGCTCTAGATACGGGGGTTGCATTTTTAGCAGGCTTATTAATTATACCCGCAGTATTTGTTGCTCAACATAATGGTGTACAAGTGTTTCAAGACGGTAAATTGATAGGTGAGGGTCGCCTTATTTTTGCTGTATTACCTGAGCTTTTTTCAAGTATGGGAGCAATTGGTTTATGGGTTGGTATGACCTTTTTTGTCTTGATGGCAATAGCGTCACTTACCTCAACCATTTCATCAACTGAAATCCCAGTCTCATTCCTTGTGGAAAACCATGGTCTTGATAGGCGCAGTGCAACGTGGTGGGTAACTGGCGTGATTATGGCCGTAGCAAGTTTAATTATTCTGAATTTTGAATGGCTATTTGGTTTGGTTATAAGCGTATTTACGCAATACCAACTACCGTTAATGGGTTTATTTTACTTTATTACAGTAGGCTGGATGTGGAAACGTGGTAATCAGCTACGTTTAGAATGTAAAGGCTTTCATTACTGGTTTGCACAATATGTTCGATTTGTGTGCCCAGTGTTGATGACAGCTGTGTTTTTAAATGTAGCAATAAAGTAGCATAGTATATATTTGGAAAAGGCGTTTAAAACGCCTTTTTTGTTTCAAGCATACGATATATTGTTACCAACGATTGATGTAGTTAAGCTTAGTTGTTTTTTTGAGCACCTTCTTTTTTTTTTCATGCCAGCCACCTTCAAGACTGTAACCTTTGTTTATACTTAACTGATGAACTAAGTGGTGCTCTTTTGAAGTCATTGTTAGCGTGCGCTGTAATACATAACAACAACGCAGCTAGGTAAAAACATGTTAAGTAATGCATACTATTTCCTGATAAAAATACTTCATAAAATCACCTCAGGGTAAAAAGACGTGAAAAGAAAGGAAATCAAATGACAAAAAGTGATTAATTATTTAGATTGCAAGTAAGCGTTTGTAATATAGTTCAAGCAGTGAATAGTCGATGATTTATAAGGTGAACTAATTTTTTAGCTGTTACGTAATGACGAGGTAATGTTTTTTAGGATTTGATCAAATGTCTCGCGCACTTTATTGGTTTACTCACGACTTACGCCTAGCAGATAACGAAGGGGTTACTTCATTGTTATCATCCAATAATTCAGTGGCATTTATTTATGTTATTGACCCTAATTGGTTTAGGCCAATCAATTATAATCAGGCATCAATGGGCGTGCACCGATGGCTTTTTTTACGGCAGTCAATCGAGGACCTGCATAATCAACTAATTGCAAAAGGTCAAAGCCTGCAAGTTGTGGTGGGTAACTCGGCAAATCAAATCTCAAAATTAGTTCGTGATCACACTGTCACGGCGCTTTACACTGCGCAACAGTTTGGTCTTTATGAGAGGCATTCATTAGAGAGAGTTAAAGCAATTTGCCCAAGCTTACAAGTGTATTCTTGTTGCACCAATACGTTGTTTACAAAGGATCAGGTTGATGAGCACTCAATACCAATGCAATCTTTTTCAGCATTTAGAAAACATGTAGAAAGTAACGATTACAGCGTTAAAAAAGACCAAACACAAGAGAGTTCTCTTTGGGAAGCAAAACGCGTTTTATTACCTTTACAGGCGAAGAATCAGTTCAATAAAGTGCTCGATGACATAGAGCAAACAATGTTCATGCCTCATGCCATTAATACTTTAAATAAATGGACAAATGAATTTGTTGGCGGAGAACAACATGCCTGTGAACATTTAAGCTATTATTTTTGCTCATCCGCGCCGTTGACTTATAAAGAAACTAGAAACCAGTTAGAAGGAAAATGTTCATCCACAGGGTTTAGTCCATATCTTGCAATAGGTAACCTCTCGCCAAAGCAAGTGTGGCATGCATTACGGCGCTATGAAAAACAAAACTTAGAGAATGAATCAACTTACTGGATAGGCTTTGAACTATTGTGGCGAGAGTATTTTCAATGGTTATTGGATGAGAATCAAAAAACATTTTTTATGTTCAATGGGTTTGCAAACAAAAAGCCACTTACAAGTTTCTATGCGCAACGATTTACACAATGGTGCAACGGCAGAACAAATTACCCGCTGGTAAATGCATGTATGAATCAGCTCAATGCAACTGGGTATATGTCAAACAGAGGCAGGCAAATTGTAGCCAGTTGTCTAGTTAATGAACTGAGCGTTGATTGGAGATATGGTGCGGCTTATTTTCAAAAACAATTAATTGATTATGATGTTGCATCAAATTGGGGGAATTGGCAGTACATTGCTGGTGTTGGTGTGGACCCTCGGGGTGGACGGCATTTTAATATTGAGAAACAAACTCAACTGTATGATGAAAAAAACGCCTTTATAAATAAGTGGCAAGGTACACTTGAAGTCGAACACACCTATGATTTAACTGATGCAGCAGATTGGCCAGTTAAATGAGTAAATTGAATTTACCAGAGAAGACTTGTCCAGTCTGCTTGCGTCCTTTTAGCTGGCGTAAAAAATGGCAAAAGGATTGGCATAATGTCAAATACTGTTCAAAACGATGCGCAAGTAACAGACGCACGTTAAGGAATAAACTATGAACAACACCTATCGATGCCTCAGACTTATTTTAGGTGATCAGCTCAACGCTCATCACAGTTGGTATAAACACAAACATGATGATGTACTTTATGTAATTGCTGAGTTACATCAAGAAACCTCGTATACAGCGCATCACATTCAAAAAATATGCGCTTTTTTTAGTGCAATGGAACACTTTGCTCAGGCTTTAACAAAGGCCGGGCACAACGTAACGTATTTATCTTTAGACGATACACGCGCTTTAAAAACATTACCAGAATTATTAACCTCATTGATTTCAAAGTATAAAATCAATATTTTTGAATATCAGCTACCTGATGAATATAGACTAAGGTCGCAGTTGTCATCGTTTACGAACTCTCTGTCAATTGAGGTTAACTACTTTGAAACTGAACATTTTTACTTAGATGAGGCACAGCTCAGGGAGAGTTTCAAACAGGGTAAAAGTCATAAAATGGAAGCCTTTTATCGTAGGATGCGAAAAAAATTTAATATCTTGATGGATGGTGAAAAGCCATTAGGTGGTGACTGGAACTATGATAAACAAAACAGGAATAAGCTCAAGTCAGCAGACTTTGCCAAAGTGCCAGAACCATTACTATTTGAACATGATGTTGATGATATAATCGCACGTTTACAGCGTAATGATGTTAAAACGATTGGCCGAATTAATGACAATTTAAATTGGCCAGTAACTCGTATACAAGCCAAAACACTGTTAGATTTTTTCTGTCAGTATTGTTTAGCAGGCTTTGGGCAGTTTCAAGATGCGATGACATGCAAACTCGATAATGCATTGCAATCTAGCCAATGGAGTTTGTTTCACAGTCGTTTGTCGTTTGCACTTAATAGTAAAATGCTTAGCCCAGAGTTTGTTATTAATACTGTAGTGGCATATTACCATAAGCATCAGCAGCAAATTACGCTACCTCAGATAGAGGGGTTTGTAAGACAGATTTTAGGTTGGCGAGAGTTTGTTAGAGGGATTTATTGGGCTAATATGCCGCAATATGCTCAGCTTAATCACTTAAAAGCAGAGTATGCTTTACCTAGTTGGTTTTGGAATGGTTCAACCAATATGAACTGTTTAAAACATGCCATACAGCAATCTCTAGATTATGCATATGCACACCATATTCAAAGGCTGATGATCACGGGCAACTTTTGTTTACTTGCAGGTATTGACCCTGATGAAGTAGATGATTGGTATTTAGGAGTTTATATCGATGCAATAGAGTGGGTAGAAATGCCCAATACTAGAGGTATGAGTCAATTTGCTGATGGTGGGATAGTTGGCTCAAAAGCTTATGCTGCAAGCGGCAATTATGTGAAAAAAATGAGTGACTACTGTAGTGGTTGCCAATATGACGTAACGCAAGCTACAGGCAAAAATGCATGCCCGTTAAACTCCTTATATTGGAGTTTTATGAATAAACATGAAGAAGCCTTTGCTACAAACCCGCGTAACTCAATGGTTTATGCAAATTGGCGCAGAAAAAGCGAAACGCAACGGAAGGAAATTATTGAACAAGCTGAGCAATATATCATAGATATTGAATTACTCTAGCAACAAACTTTTTAAATAACACCAGTGTACTCTTTTTAAGACAATAGCTGAGAGGGCAGCAACTTGAAATGCACTAAATGCAGAGGGGGTCAATTAATCCTCAATTTTTCGGCAATCAAGTAATTTATTTCACTATCAGTTATAACTAAAAGTCTAGGGAAGGTGAGTTTGAGCAAGTATATTATTATTTCGTTGATTGCGTTTATGTGTGCAGTAATAGACGCAATAGGTGGTATGCTGGGTTATTGGTCAGTATCGAATAGTCAGTCTCGCTATTATATTTTTGGTTTTGAGCTGTTAACTTTATGCTTGTTGGTAGTCAACAGTTTTCTCATTGCGCACTATTTACGGACCAGTGAAACACAATTTAGATTAGCAGTTTTGTGCTTTATTGCTTTGATTTTTTGTGTGTTAGGCGATATCGTAAACTTTAATTTTGGTGGCGAGTATTACGGCAAAGGAGATGTTATAAAGCATGATTACTTAATTGACTCTATATGGTTTTTTGGCCCAGGGTATTTACTTATTGTTGTGGCTTTAATGCAAATCTTATTGCAATTTTACCAACCAAAAGTATTATTAGTATGTGTAATCGGTTCACTGCTGTTAGCAACGTTAAGTTACACTAATATGGTTATTTTAGGCAGTGGTGTATACATTATTAGTATGGCTTTCTTTTATAGCTTAGTCATCTCGTTGCCTGCACTGTGTGGGGTTTTATTACTATTAGCTTATGGCTTTAATAAAGCGCCAATATGTATATGGGTTATTTCTTTAGGTTTAGTTTTGGCGAGTATTGCAGATGCAATCATTGGCCAGTTTTGGCTATTTGGAAATAACGGCAAGGGAATATTCCCATTAGCGCGGGAGATAAATTGGATTGTTTATATCGCTTCGCAAAGTATTATTGTTCATATTCCTCGCATCTTGCCTGTTGATGAAAGATCAGCAAATATCAATCATCAAAAACTATGTAAAGGCTAATCTGCAGTTTAAATTACTAATGATAACAAGTTAATAAGGGAAGGCTTATTGCATGGAATATATACTTGCTGTTGTTCTTTTTGCTGTATCTGCATCAGTTACGCCAGGGCCCAATAACGTACTTATTATGACCTCAGGTGTTAATTTTGGTGTTAAAAAGAGTATTCCCCTTCTTTGTGGTATCTGCATTGGTTTTGCCATCATGTTGCTGGTAGTGAGCTTTGGCTTTATGCAAGTATTTACACTTTACCCAAACCTTCATCTAATCATAAAAATAATCGGTGTTAGTTATTTGTTATATTTGGCTTGGGTGATCAGTCGATCATCACTGCCCATTTCAGCTGACATAAAACCACTGCCTTTGTCGTTTTTCAATGGCGCACTGTATCAATGGGTAAATGCAAAAGCATGGGTAGTTGCTTCGGGTGCGGTGGCTGCATTTACGACGGTAGGAGCAAGTAATATAGAGCAAAATATAGTGATTGCAGCGATATTTTTATTGGTATCTTTTCCTTGTGTTGGACTATGGCTGTTTTTTGGTTCATTGCTTAAACGCGCTTTGTCGAACAATAAATACCGAAGCGCGTTTAACAATACAATGGCGTTGTTATTGGTGTTGTCAGTTATCCCGGTCATATTAGAGATTAAGCAACAACTGTTATATTAATACTGAGATCGGAGATTATCGTGATGCAAACATTGCAAACATTGCAAGCGTCGCTTGAGCAAATAAAGAGTGCCGGCAGGCCTCAACCGTTTAGTGTTTATCATTCATATTTTGAACAAAAGTTGTTAGACGTTCCAATTACCAAGCCATTACTGATCGTTATTTTGCAAGGTAGCAAGGCCTTGGGTCACACTCAACAGATGTATTGCCAACAACAATTTATTTTTCTTGCTAACAGCTTGAATATAGATATGCGAAATATACCTGATAATGACGCGTATCAAGCGTTATTAATAGAGTTCGAACCATCTGATTTTGATGTTTTTACAGGGTATCAGAGCGTAACCAAAGAGGTTTCACACTTTAGTGGTCAGGTGTGTGCTCGTTTCGAGTCTTGCTTGACTCAGTTTATACAAAGCTCGTTATGGGCATCAAATGACATATTTACAATGAGAAAGCGTGAGATTTTATGGTTTTTAAAGGAGCTGGGTTTTAATGATGTGTTATCAATAAAGCCACATACTTCTTTGGGCCATAAAGTGCATGAGCTACTTCAGCAAAGTCCACAGCTACATATGAGTGTCTCACAGCTGTGTCGTACTTTGGCGATGAGTGAATCCTCATTGCGCAGAAAACTTAAGTTTGAAGGCACGAGTATTCAAATAATAAAAGACCGAACCAGAATGGCACAAGGTCTTCATCTTCTACAGACTAAACAATATACGATAGGGCATGTTGCATCACTTTGTGGCTTTGATTCGCAGTCTAAATTTACCGAAAAATTTAAAAAGCACTTTGGATTGACACCATCAGCGCTATTGCGAACCAAAATGAAAGATTAGGGCTAATAGTTGGTTGATTATGGGTAACGTTAGTAATGAATGGTCGTTATGCTTTAAATCAACAAATAATTAGCCAATAAATAAAAAGGAAATTCCATGAAAAACAGAATTAATGCCGCTCTATTATTAACCCTTGCACTTACAATGAGTGTTCATGCATTTGAGTTGTCTAGCCATGACATTAAAGATGGCAAGTTTATGAGCAAGCAGCAGGAGTTTAAGGGATTCGGCTGCGATGGTGATAATCTTTCACCACATTTACGATGGCAGGATGCACCTAAACAAACAAAGAGCTTTGCCATTACAGCTTATGACCCTGATGCTCCAACAGGCAGTGGTTGGTGGCACTGGCAGGTTGTTGATATTCCAAGTACAGTAGAGTCATTAGGTTCAGGTGTCGGCACTGCAAAAAATACAGGCTTGCCAGAGGGGGCGAAACAAATTAAAAATGACTATGGGAATGCCAGTTTTGGGGGAGCCTGTCCACCAAAAGGTCATGGTGTACATCGCTATCAGTTTACAATTCATGCATTAGGTGTCGCTAAACTGCCTTTACCTGATGCACCGTCTTCAGCGCTCGTAGGGTATATGATTAATGCGAACAGCTTGGCGTCAAAAACAATTGAAGCACTGTATAAAAAGGATTAATGCCAGCGGGTTACATATGGGCAGTTTGACTGCCCAGCTTGTTTTAATAGCACTGGCTAAGCCAATTTAACAAAGCAACGCTATGCGGACATATGTGAGAAAGTTAAATTTTATCAGGTTTAGAAAAAATGAAATATCAGATTCTTTTGGCAAGTATCTTTTTAAGTGCTTGTACAACTCCCAATCATGTTAAAACAGTAACATCTGCAGATCAGGTAACGGTATATAATAGCAATCCAGATTATCAGCATCGGTTTGATAACTTTTATAAAATGCCTAAGCAGTATCCCGTAAGTTGTATAGAAGATTGCTATCCAAAAACACCACTTATTGAGTGTGAACAGGATATGGAGCGGTGCCAATACATTGGTAATAATCCTGTTTTAGAGCGTAAATCTGGATATCGGTTGCAATGGTTAGGACATGCGACATTTTCAATTCAAACACCAAGTGGTGAAACAATTTTGATAGACCCAGTAAAGCATCAATTTGATTGGCCAATAGACTTGGGGTTCAAATTAACCAGCGGCTTTTACCGAAATGAAGTGCCGTGGCCAAGTGACCTAGAGTCGGGGGTTGATGGCGTGGTTTACTCTCATATTCATTACGATCATTTTAGTACGCAAACAATAAAGTCGCTTGGTAATAAAGTGCATTTTTTCACTCCGCTTGGCTTTGCTGAATATTTCCCTGATGATGGCTATCACATTACACAAATGCCTTGGTTCTCATCAGCGAAGATAAATGGATCAACACTGCACTTTGTGCCAGCGCATCATTTTAGTAGCCGGATCATTGTGCCATATATAACAGAAGATAATGACGCCAGTTTGTGGGGTGGGTGGGTAATTGAATCAAATAACAAACGCTTGTTTTATGCCGGAGATACGGGGTACTCAGAGCATATTGCTGAAATAGCAAAAAGATTTGACGGTTTTGATGTCTGTTTAATGCCAATAGCTTCGTACTTTCATAAAACAGCGGGACGGTGGTATCGAAAAGTACATATGACACCTGAAGACGCTCTTTATGCTGCGCAAGAACTCAATTGTAAAGTGATGATCCCATGGGGATATGGTAATGCGTCTTGGAAAATGGGGGATAAAAGTAGCCATGCTCCGTTGTTTAGATTATTAGGTCAGTACCCGCAAATTCACAGTAAGACCCCGCTGATAATCTTAAATGAAGGCGAGCATATTGAGTTATAAACAGATTATGGCCTGAGTTTCATTGCTATGAAAAATACAAGCTGGGTCGTTTGTTTAAAGTCATTAACATTCAGAGCTTGCCTAAGTATTTGTTAGAACATGCGATGCATCTGAAGCAAATAAAAACAAAGCCATGGCGAATAAAGTGTGCTGCCAATAACTGCAGCGGTTTAATAATGAGTGATTGATTTGCTGATACAGGCTCTAAGCTCACTGGGGGTTTTACCTGTCCAACGCTTAAATGCACGACGAAAATTAGTGATATCGTTAAATGCCAGTGCGGTGGCCACTTGTTCGTTTGAATAACCCCGTTCAGTAATATATATCAATGATTGCTGTTTTTGTAATTCATCTTTGAGTGTTTTCAATGTCGTATTGTGTTGTTTAAGCTTACGTTTTAAAGTTGCGCTACTGATGTTTAACTGCTGAGCGATTTGCTCGCTGGTGGCTTTGGGCATTTGCGTAATGAGTTGGCTTATGTGTTGTTTAAACCCTATCATTGGCTGCGAAAGTATCGGCTGTTTAAGATAAAACCGGGTCATTGCAGGTAATGAATCCGCATGCTTTTGCCGTAACATTATAGATTCCAGCGATATCATAAATGCGGGTTGTGAAAAGCTATAGTCGCTGCTCAAATGGCTGTGAAACTGTTCTATGTAGGCAGGTTGTTCCATAGGAAATCTTATATGTAGTTTGTGCTGTTTTGCAGCGGTTTTTGGTTGAGTATTAAAACGCCACTTGAGTAAGCATTCGATCAACCCAGCAAGCAATTCATAAAAAAAGCATCGTACTTCTAAAACTGGCTCCGCAATAGCAAAGTTGATCACAAAATGCACCTGATTTGGGCTGCGATAGCTGGTAGCAAACATGTAAGGAAATAGCTCAAACTGACGTAGTTGGCTCACTCTAAACATTTGCTGCAAATGAGCTGCATGCAATAGCGCTTGCAGAGCGTTGCTTGGCATGCTGTGAAATAATCTCTCACTTAACAAGAAACTGATACCTTCTGCGCTTAGTAGTTTGGTCGTATTGAATATAACCGTGTGAAGTTGTGCAAAACTTATTTTTTTATAATGACTGTTTAAGTCTGTGTAAAATAGTTTTGAGCCTTTTAATATTTTATCAGGTGCGATACCGCGTTGCGATGCCATTTCAACAATCGGTAAAATAAGTGAATGAGCAGTAAAAACCGAGTCATTTATTTCAAAAAAATGACTCATCAGAGTGTCGACTTTTGTTCATTTAGTTGGCTGTTTAGGCGCGATAATAAACTATCTTGTTGTTCATTTATTTGCGCTTGAACACATAGCCAATGCACATTACTACAACCTGTAATTGTATGGTCTTTAGAATAAGGTGTGTGTTGTGAGACCATACTTGATACCTGCGCGATAACTTGGTTGGCCGAGGGCAAATTAGTGTTAGGCATTAATATAATAAATCGATCACTTGCGTATCGACAGGCCAAATCAACATCACGTAAGTTTAATAAAATAATCTGTCCTATATCTGCCAGTAAACTGTTTGCTTTGGTCGTGCCATATTTGGCATTAAATTTTGAAAAGTTTTTAATATCTATTAATGCAAGAGAAAACGGGATGTTGTGGTGCTTTAGGGTAAGTAACTCTTTGTCTATTTGTTGCTTCATATAGTCAGCGCGATACAGCCCGCTAATAAAATCTGTTAGACCATGATCTCGATAAAAACGCTCTTTTTTGTTCAGCATAAAGTTGATAATTTGCTGCTCTTGATACCAAAAGTACATCGCAATACTCATTAAAACCATACCAATTAATGCAGGAAAAGCCTCTAATCCATCGAGCCATGAAGGGGCATGATCAAAGTTATAAAATTCATCAAGAAAATCGAGCAACATCGATATATGCATTGCTGTTAAACCACTAAATAAAAGCTGTGTGACCTTACCTTTAGGCCTAGAAAGCAGCGTTGCCACTAACCATAGTAATGTCATAAATGCGATGCCTCCTTCGCCTAAACAATCGAGCCATTTTATTTGGTCGATTGGCTTAAGGGGGGCCAATGTTGCAACAGCAAAAGTGGTTAATAAGATACACAGCAATAAAATTCCCCATAGCTGGGTATGTAATTTTAAAAAGTTTGATTGCATATAATTAATGGCTTCATAGCTAGGTAGAGGCAACAGTATTACTTAAAAGCTGTTTTAGACGACAGGGTTAGAATAGCTCATGCAACAGTGTATAAATATGACAATCATGTCGACTTTATGCACTAATGCACCAAATAAATAAAATAACCGCTTTATAAAGGGGGTTAAAATGGCTCAAAACAGCGCTCTTTTAGTTTTTATTGGTGTAATTTAGGTTAATTGCTAATGTAGTGACATATTTTATACATATCTATTCTCTACTGTGCGGTGCCAACAAAGCGAATGATAGTTCGCGCTTATCACCTTGTAATTAGAGAGTAACAATGAACCCGTCAAATTTTTCAAAATCCAAAATAGCACTGAGCCTTGCCTGTGCATTATTCGCCTCATCAAGTTTAGCTAATACTATTGAAGGCACAGTAGCAAGCCAAGCGCATGATGTTTATTTTCAAGGTGCAAAAATTACCGTTAAAGAATTACGTAGAAGTACCGTAAGTGCAAGAGATGGGTCGTTTAAATTATCTAATTTGCCATCAGGCACTTATACATTAGTGGTTGACTATATTGGTGCACAAGCAATAGAGCAAAAAGTGGTTGTAACGAATGCTGGGATCGTCAAGGCAGATATCGTGTTGCAATCGCAAGATGATTTATTGCTTGAAGATGTTATTGTTATTGGCCATCGAGCCGGTCAAGCTGGCGCACTTAATCGTCAAAAAAATGCCTTAGGAATAAAGTCGATTGTAAGCAGCGACTCTATTGGTCAATTACCGGATCAAAATGCTGCGGAAGCACTACAACGTTTACCTGGCATGTTTATTCAGCGTGACCAAGGCGAAGGGCGTTTTGTTGGTATTCGAGGCATCGACCCAAACCTCAATAATGTCACCATTAACGGCGCTAATGTTCCTTCACCAGAAGAAGGCGTTCGAAGTGTTGCAATGGATGTGATTCCTAGCGAACTGATCCAAAGCTTAGAAGTAAGCAAAACTGTAACACCAGATATGGACGCTTCTGCAATTGGTGGCAGTATTGAGGTGAAAAGTCTCAGTGCGTTTGACCGAGATGGGCGCAGTTATAGTGCAAATATACAGGCAACCTATAACGAACAAGTAGAAAAAAATAGTCCCAAATTGTCGGCAAGTTTTAGTGATATTTTTGAACTAACTCAAGATTACGACTTAGGGATTGCCTCAGCGATTTCTTGGTCTGAGCGAAAGTTTGGTTCTCATAACATGGAAACCGATGGTGGTTGGCAGAGTATGACCTTAGAAGACACCAGTGGCGAAGAAGTAACTATGCTCTCTGCTGAGGAAGTTGAGCAGCGTTACTATACAATCACTCGTGAACGACTCGGTGGTGCCATCAATTTTGATTTACGCGACGATAACGCTAACAGTTATTACCTGCGTGCACTTTATAGCGAGTTTTCTGATGATGAATTTCGCCTCAGAAATGAATATAAGTTTGATAAAGGAGACTTAGCTGCAGGTATCTATTCGTCAAACTCTGCGGTATTTTCCTCTGCAGCAATGGATAGGGATACCAAAGATAGGTTTGAGGAGCAGCAGGTTTTGTCTATTGTGGCAGGATCTGAGCAGCAATTTAAAGACTGGCTAATTGAATATAGTCTTGGCTACTCGAAGTCTGAAGAAAAAGAACCTAATCGTCTCGATACAAGTTTCGAGGCGGATGATTTATGGCTTGGTTATGCAAGCTTAGGTGAAGAACCCATACTCAGTGCTAGTGATAATGCATATGAATTGAATAACTTTGCGCTAGATGAAGTGGTTTACGAAAATAACTTTAGCGATGATGAATCGAAAAGCTTTAGACTAGACATCAGCAAAGACTTAGTGATTGCTAATTACAATGGTCAACTTAAGTTTGGCGCAAAATATAATAAGCGCGAAAAGTATAACGATGTTAATGCATTGGTTTTCGATGGGGGATTTGACGATATAACCGCTGTGCAATTTGCAGCAGTAGAGCCTGATTATAGTTTGGGTAAGTTTGGTCCAGGACTTAGTCAAAACGCGTTGAAAAGCTATGTATTACAAAATCGCAGTGGATTTGATTTAAACCAGCTAGAAAGTGATATTGAAAGCCAAGGGCGGAGTTATCGCTCTGAGGAACAAATCAGCTCAGCTTATGCCATGTTAACACTGGATATTGGACAGTGGCAGGTAATTACTGGTGTGCGCTTCGAAGCAACTGAATTTAATACTCAAGGTAATAAAGTTGAGTTAATAAAAAATGAAGTGACTGATTCACTGCATACAAAAATAAACACTTGGCAAGACAACAAAGATTACAATCATTTGTTGCCTAACCTTACTTTGCGATATGACTACCGCGACAATTTAGTTACTCGCTTTGCTTATACCAATACTATTGCGCGGCCAAAATTCTCTGATTCAGCAGCTTTTGCACTGATTGAGACTGAAACTACATTAGATGACGGTGTGGTAAAGGTTGAACGTAAAGCGGAAGTTGGTAATCCACAGTTAAACCCGTATGAATCAGATAACCTTGACTTTTCAATTGAGTATTACCCATCAGGCATTGGTATTATCTCAGCAGGCTTATTTTACAAAGATATTGCTAATTTTATCGCGATAGAGCAAGTGCAGGCTAAAAATCAGTGG
Source organism: Pseudoalteromonas sp. SANK 73390 (assembly GCF_054966645.1). Lineage (NCBI taxonomy): Bacteria > Pseudomonadati > Pseudomonadota > Gammaproteobacteria > Alteromonadales > Pseudoalteromonadaceae > Pseudoalteromonas > Pseudoalteromonas sp. SANK 73390. The sequence goes on along the minus strand of NZ_ARPN01000103.1, from coordinate 99,987 downwards.
GCTGGGTATAAGGAAGTGATTCAAGCACGCAATGGTGGTTCGGCAAGCTTAAGCGGGGTAGAACTTGCGTATAGTAAAAACTTTACCAATGGGATTATGTTTAGTGCCAATAGTACATTCATTGATGCTGATGATAAGCTTCAAAATCAATCAGATATGGTTGGAAATGTGATGTTGGGCTATGAAAATAACGCATTCAGTACCCGTTTGAGCGTAAGTTATAAAAGCAAAAACTTTCAGTTTGTAGACAATGATCGTCGTGTTTATCAAGATGCCCACATGCAGCTAGATATTAGTGCTAAGTACCATATTACAGAGCAGTATCAATTGTATTTTAATGCAATAAATCTAACCGATGAAGCGTACTACTTGTTTCATGGTACACGTGATTACAACTATCAATATGAAACTTATGGCCGCTCTTTTGAGTTTGGTGTGAGTTTTAATTCGCTGTAGAATGATGGAGACAGCCAGTGCAAGCTGGCTGCATTTTTATGAAAAAATGTATATTAATAGCAACACTTACTTTTGTTTTATACTCAGCTGCCAGCTATTCACAAGAGCAAAGCAACGATACTTCAACAATCAGTTTTTTGGCGTTTGGTGATGGCGGCTATAGCCCTGATTACCCAAAACAAAAACATATCGAAAATCCAAAAAACAAACGCGAATTTATTGCAGCTGAGAAGCAAGATTGGCTAGATGACAATCGACCATTAGCTGAGTTTAACCATGCGCCAATTTTTGTTTACCCAAATACAAATATTGCGACTGAGCAAAGCGGTGCTAAAGCGGTCGGACAGGCGATGGCTACTTTATGCAAAACCGCTGATTGTGAATTTGCTATTCAGCTCGGTGATAACATATACCCAGATGGTGCTGATGCAAATGATGGCAAAGACGATGAACAACGCATGGGCGACCTCATTTTAACACCACTTAAACCGCTGTTTGAAGAAAACAATTCGCTGGTGGTTTACTCGGCGCTTGGCAATCACGATTGGAAAACATCAAGAAAAGGGGTGGCACTACAAACGGCATGGATGTCAAAGCAAGCTAATTTTCACATGGATAAAAAAGGGTATTATAGCTTTAAACAAGGGGAGCCCGGCAATGATGTGGAGTTTTTTGTCATTGACACCAATATGTTACTTGCTGGTCAGCATTATTATGAAATTCCATTGCGAGAAGATGGTTCTGAGCAGGGGCTTGCAAGTGCTTTGGCCAGTGGACAAGCAGAGGTGGAAGATATCGAACGCCATGAAACCCCTATCAATGGTGAAGATCATAAGCAACTTGCATGGCTTGCCAATGGATTAAAGCACTCTTCTGCGAAGTGGAAAATAGTATATGGGCATCACGTTTTATGGTCTATTGGCGGTACAAAGTATGATGAAGCTCATGTGTTACGTCGACTTATATTACCTGAATTGTGCCAGTATGCAGATGCGTATATTGCAGGTCATGAACATGACTTAGAATTATTGACCGATGATTGTTCAAGAGTAATGCCGTCAAATCATTCAATGCCTAAGCTACCTCTTATTATTAGCGGTGCAGCTTCAAAGATGCGAGGAACACATACGCCTTTTGCAAAATACCAACAGATGCAATATCCAGAGTATGATCTGGTTTGGTCGAAAAGCTTTACTTGGGGCTTTGCACATATTCAGTTAAATAATTTAAACGATGCAATGACTGTCAATTTTTATAGTACACCTAACGATGGTAAAGGAAAGCTTGTTCAAGAGCGCAGTTTTACTTTTTCTCACCGCAGTAATTAACGATTTCAGTTTTTGTTGTTTAAAGCAAAATAAAAATCAATGTGAAATACAAATAACCAATCAGAGTCAGCGATGGTATGGGGACAAATGTTAGAATTTAAAGTCCCCTTTATACCTGCTAATTTGTTTGATGTTGAATTGAAAAGAAAAGTTTTTATGTCAAAATTATGAATGTTTTTTTAATTATAAAAAGGTGTTTTTTATCTGTTTTTTTAATTTTGTTGTTTTTATTATCCATTTATTTTGTTTTGATTGGAATTTAAATTCAAAGGTCAAGCTTGTTTACAAATTGCCGTGTAAATATTATTGCATGCGTTAGACGAATGTGATTTATTGAAGCTGAAGGTTTGGCCAACCCTATTCTGTACTGATCTTAACGTGAGTGAGTCATTTTATTTATTGAAGTGACGCCCTTTGTTTTTATCAGTTATTCTCAATAATTCAATTATGCGTGGTGTGCGCTGGATACACACCAGTTAAAAAACAATTTCTACGTTATCAAAGAGGTGAACTTTAACTCGTCAAATGGGTCACAAATAAAATGTGGTACAGCTTGATAACGACGATTTTATTAACTAATTATTAAATGTTGATGACGGTTGCAGTCACACCGAGTGCAGTCACAACATCGTTGAAAGAGAAGGTGAGGATTTTACCTATGAAGAGACAGAAAAGAGATCGCTTAGAAAGAGCACATTCACAAGGATTTAAAGCAGGATTAGCAGGTAGATCAAAAGAGTTGTGTCCATACCAACAAGTTGAACCAAGGTCTGAATGGTTAGGTGGATGGCGAGAAGCTATCGAAAATCGAAATACCTTCAAAACGTAATAATGTAAACTGATTAAATACAATAAAGCCCCACCAAGGGGCTTTGTTGTTTGGGCGTGTTTAATTAAAATGCACTGGTATCTTGAAATAAACCCACTTTAAGGTCTTTAGCTTCATAAATTACACGTCCATCAACTTCAACGGTGCCATCAGCCATACCCATAAAAAGTCTACGCTTAATGACGCGCTTCATTTCGATACGATAAGTAACTTTTTTGGCGGTAGGTAGAATTTGGCCTGTAAATTTAACTTCACCCACACCTAAAGCTCGTCCAAGGCCGGGGCCACCAGACCAGCCTAAGAAAAAACCAACAAGTTGCCACATTGCGTCTAAACCAAGGCAGCCTGGCATAACTGGATCACCTTTAAAGTGGCAATCAAAGAACCAAAGGCTTGGATCAATATCAAGCTCAGCAACGATCAGTCCTTTACCATGTTGACCGCCGTCATCATTTATTTCAACGATGCGGTCCATCATTAACATGTTGTCGCTTGGAAGGCGACAGTTGCCTTCGCCAAACATTTCACCACGACCACATATGATTAATTCTTCTTTTGTATAGCTATTTTTTGGTTCCATAGTCCACAATCTTTGCTGAAAATTTCCGAGCTACTTTAGCGTACAGATGTACGCTAAACAACTCTGAACAGTTAAAAAATCTAGTTATGTAAGAATAATTCTCATTAAAATTGAATTCTCCTACGCTTATGGGGCGATCTTTGTCTTAAAAAACTTTATAATAGCCCCAGTATTAAACTAATTTATCGGAAGTTTATGATCCTTTTTGTAGATGCACTGACAGTCATTGATTTTTCTTACCTATGTAATAAGCGTGGCGCAATAGGTGAGAGCTGGATAGTCGATTTAACCCTACATGGCCAACTTAATGATGAGTCTATGGTTTTAGACTTTGCATTAGTAAAAAAACAAATTAAGCGCATCATAGACGATACCATAGACCATAAACTTGCTGTGGCAAAAGGGCTTGATGGAAAAGTAACGGTTGCTGACGACAGGGTCGATTTAGATTGTAAATTCGGTGCTGGCCACCACTTAGCAATGAATGCGCCTGAGCAAGCTGTGTGTTTGCTTGAAGGCGAAGAAGTTAACGAGCAAAGCGTTATCTCATTTTTAAAATCGGTGATCATGCCTAAGATGCCAAGTAACGTAAAAGATATTGGTATAGAACTTCGCGCTGAGCAAAGTGAGAGCTTTTATTATCACTATAGCCATGGATTAAAAAAGCATGATGGTAATTGCCAGCGTATCATTCATGGCCATCGCTCGCAGTTAGGTGTGTTTGTTGATGGTATGAAACATCCAAGGCTACAAAAAGAATGGGCGACTAAGTGGCAAGATATATATCTTGGTACTGAAGAAGATGTTATTGATGCCAGCAACCTTAAATATGTAACTGCTAGTACAAACGATGTGTGCTTTGCTTACGAAGCCACTCAGGGCTACTTTGAGCTTGCAATGAGCAAAGCGCGTTGTGATATATTGCCATGTGACACAACAGTAGAGTGCATTGCAGAGTACTTAGCAAAACAAATTAAAGATACTATGCCAAATAATACTATAACCGTAAAAGCATACGAAGGTGTTGGTAAAGGAGCGATTGCTTATGCTTAGAAAAGGACTGTTGTTGATAGCGTTATTATCAGCGTTACAAACTCAGGCTTTACAGTTAAAAGGTAATCTAACCCAAGGTGGTATGGTTATAGGTAAGATTGATAACGCAAAAACCGTCAGCTTTAACGGTAAACCTTTGAAGCTTACTCCTGCAGGTGAGTTTGTATTTGGTTTTGGAAGAGATGCAGATTCAACACATACCTTAACTTGGGTAGATGCAGACGAAGTTAAGCATGAGCATGATATGTTAATCACAGTACGAGAATTTAAAATAGATCGTATTACGGGAGTTGAAAAAAAGTATGTATCACCTCCTAAATCAGTGCTTGAAAGAATTCGTTCTGAAGCAAAAGCGGTACGACAAGCACGCACTACAGACTCGAACTTTGAATATTTTAAAGAGCCTGTGCTTCGACCAGCACCTGGGCGTATTTCTGGGGTCTATGGCAGTCAACGGTTTTTTAACGGAAAGGCGCGTAATCCACATTACGGTTTAGACATTGCCAATAAGACAGGCACACCCGTTTTGGCTCCTTTGCCAGGCGTTGTTACGTTTGCTAATCCAGATTTATATTATAGTGGCGGTACAGTGATTGTTGATCATGGTTATGGAATTAGCTCCACCTATATTCATTTGAACAAACTTCATGTCAAAGTGGGTCATAAACTAGAAACAGGTGACCACTTTGCTGACATTGGTGCAACGGGCAGGGTAACTGGCCCTCATTTGGATTGGCGTTTTAATTGGTTCAATGAACGACTAGATCCACAATTATTAATGCAAGACACATTGGCGAGTAAAAGTAGTAACAAATGACAGAGATAGATAAAGAAAAAATTATTGCAAAACGTATTGAAGACTCAATCACTTCAGTTACGAAAACGGTATTCCCTGGTCGTACTAACCACCATAATACATTGTTTGGTGGCGATGCTTTGGCTTGGATGGATGAGGTTGCTTTTATTGCTGCCACGCGTTTTTGTAGAAAACCATTAGTAACGATTTCATCTGATCGCGTTGATTTCAAAGAAGCGATTCCAGCGGGCACATTTGCAGAGCTTGTTTCTAAAATTGTGCATGTTGGTAACACAAGTTTAAAGGTTGAAGTCGACATATATCTAGAGCGTATGCATAAAGATGATAAGCACCTTGCAATATCAGGCAGCTTTACTTTTGTAGCCGTTGATGACAATCACAGGCCAACCCCTGTAATATGCGACAAGATGCTTAACGGATTTAAATAACGCAATTATTAATAAGCCACGCAGTGTGGCTTATTAATAATTAACATAGGAACACATCATACAATTTGTGTTAAAAGTAAAAATCAGCAACTGCTGATAAAACTAAGGTATCGTCTTACAAAAATAACGTGGAGAGTATGCATATTTTAAAGTGCATACATAAATAAAAACTATACTTTGGCTCAAATATTGATAGTACGACACAATACTAAGAGTTTTGGTAATTTAAATGCGATATTTACTAATCGGGATTTATATAATTCTTATGATATCGGCTTTTTTTGTATCTAGTTTTGGATACATTGGTGACATAGTCGATAGTTTGCGCACTCAATGGTTAATGCTGGGTGTATTTACTTGCATTTTAGGTCTGCTTTATAGTCGACTTTTATTTTTGTCACTGTTTGCTATTTCATGTTGCTTACTCGTATTTCACCTTCGTGTTGTTGTGCAGGAGCAGTCAGAGAAAAATTATCATAATCAATTAACCATTAAGCAAATAAATCTGCGGTACTATAACCAGTCTGTTATTGACGAGCTTGCTAAACTTAATGAACAAACATGGGATCTACTTATCCTGCAAGAGTTTAACGATAATAACACTGCGCTCTTCGACAAGCTTAAACCTGAATATTACAAATTTGGCTCTGATGAGCATATTGGTTTTCCAATGGGGCTAGGGCTTATTTCGCGCTACCCGTTGATAAGTAAAAAAGTCGTTTACACACACATGCAAAAAGTTGGCTATTTAGAAGTTGATATATTGGTTGGTAATAGCATTATCACTGTGTTTGCCGTGCACCCCCCGTCTCCAAGGAGCAAGAAAGATTGGCTCAATCGAAACGAGTTGCTTTTAGCCGTGTATGAGGCTGTGAAAAAACTGGAGGGACATTGGCTGATTAGTGGTGACTTCAATATCGTTCCTTGGTCCAAACACTTTCCTTTTACTAATATGCCCTTATGCTCACACTCTTTGGTTAATAATCGCAGTTGGCAATACTTAAACTGGTTACCAAGCATTGTTGCGGGTTTACCTATTGATAATTGCGTTGTGAGTGAACATCAAAATATTACCAATGTCAGCGTTGAGTTATTTAAAGGGAGCGACCATAAATTACTTAGTTTCCAACTGCGCTTTTAGATGAGCAATCTCGCTTTTGAGTTTGCCGTTTTCTAGCAATAATTTGACGATAGAGGTAAGCTCAAAGTTATCCCATGGTTTAGAAACAATAATATCAGCTATTCCTTTTTCTACTGCGCCCTGACATTCATCTAAATCTGTATAGCCGCTGACAAGCATGCGACCAGAATCAGGGTAGTGGGCTGCAAATGCTTGTAGCAATTCAAAGCCATCCATATTGGGCATTTTAATATCAGATAAAATCAAGTCATAGTGGTTATCAGCAAAACTTTCCACGGCTTTGAGCGGATCATTTACCAGCGTTAATGCATACTCTTTAGCAAATAAACGGTTGAACGCTCGAAGAACAGGGCTTTCATCATCAACTATTAAAACTTTTTGCATATATAATCCTAAAACCGAATGAGTTGCTTTACATCATGCAATAAATGCTTGGCATTTCTTATGTGTGGATTCATGCCAAAAGCACACATTGTGTTTAATAGAGCATAAATTTTTTTACCTTGCTCACGTTGATACTCACCATAGCACTCATGAATTCTAGCCTGAGTTTTAACTTTAGTACTAAATCGTACTTTATTGTTGCTATATATTCGTGCAACGATATTTTCTATTGCCTCAAGCCTACTTAACCTATTAGCTGTGATAGAGTTTGGGCGCATTAAATAACCCATGGCATTTTGGTAAGTGTAGGCGATGTCTCCTATTGAAGCGAGATTTAGCCAGCAATCCCAATCACTTGCGCTCTTTAACATAGGATTAAATTTATTTACACTTATAATTGCTGAGCGTTTAACCATAACTGAAGATGTACCAATTACATTGGCATAGAGTAACAAATCTAGCGGTTCGCTAAGTGCGATGTACTCGTTAGTACTATTAAGCTTAGGTTGGTAAAATTCTGGCCAATATGAAAAGCAATCAATAATAGGTTGGTATTGTTCATTTACATGAATATAGTTTGTGAATGTGAGCACACATGCTGTACTTGATTTCATATATTGCAGTTGTATATTTAGTTTATCTTCACTCCAATAGTCATCAGCATCCAAAAAAGCAATATAGTGTGCAGATGCTACTTCTATTGCATAATTTCTGGCTGCAACCACACCAGAGCGATGCTGCTTTATTATCACTAAATTTGGTAGCGTTTTTTGAGCCAATGTCAGCCACTCTACACTCCCATCCGTTGAACCATCATCGACGACAATTATTTCAATACGTAAGCCTGTTTGCTTCAAAATACTTGAAAACGCAATTGGTAAATATTGTTTACAGTTATAGTTTGGAATAATAACGCTTACATCATATTTCATTATATGCTCTCCTAATTAATCTAATAAAGAGCAACGCAATAACAACGCCAATATTAAAATGCCAGAATTAAAGGAATTGGGAGTATGGATTAATAAAACGCATTGCAAAATGCAAATAACGAATGCCAAATTGCCACTTATGACGAAAAATAGGGTGTTTAGGGGCGGTACGATACTTGCCACCATAACAGCACTACACATTGGAGTGCTAATTATGAAACATATTGCTATTTTAGTGCCTAGCTTTCCCATTGCATCAGAAACCTTTGTCATCACTGAGATTAATGCACTGGTATCAGCAGGTCACAAAGTGACTGTGCTTGCATTTACTACGCATCGATTTACTTCTAACTTGTCTGCAAATGTAGAAGTTTTCAATATACCTAAACCGACAATAAGCGACTTTAGTATTGCGTCGCTAATGAGTTCGCAATTTTTTAAAGCTGTAAAAACATCATTTAAATTCAAATCGATTTCTACTATTTCCCTATTGGGATATGGTTCATCACTAGCTAAGTTATTGAACAAACTCAATATTGAACACTTACATTGTCATTTTATGCATGGGCCTTTAGCATACGGGATCATAGCCGCACAGCTTGCTGGTATTACGGTATCTTCTATTGGACATGGACATGACGTTTACGTTAATGGTGCAGACATTGAGCACAAACTTAATGAATGCAACTTCGTTGTTGCGGTATGCAAAGATATGAAATCGCAATTTGAGGGTATGTCTCATACTCAAACTAAACTTTTGCACTGTGGCGTGAATTTAAACTTATTTTGCCACAGAGTTCATGCTATCAACTCAGACGTAAAACTTATCTTTATTGGCCGCTTAGTAGAAAAGAAGGGGTTACAATTTCTGTTCCCCGCTATCAAGCGCTTGCAAAAACACTATTACATTTCGCTCGATATAGTAGGAGACGGTCCGATGTATAAAGCGTTAGAGGACCTAAGCTACGAGCTAGGAATAAATCGACAGATTAAGTTCATAGGTAGAAAGTCACCACAATGGATAGCACAAAATTGTAAGCATTATACCGCTCTCGTAGCGCCGTTTTGTGTGGCTAGTAATGGTGATAAAGATACAGGCCCACTGGTACTAAAAGAGGCGATGGCATGCGGCATTCCCGTTTTATCAACTAGATTGATGGGCGTAAAAGAAATTGTAGTGAACAAAGTAGGCATGTTATGTGAGCCGGGCGATGAAGACGAGCTAGTTACGATGCTACGCGCGTTTTGTGAACTAAACCCTTATGTACGTTATGCTATGGGGCTCAATGCTTATAAGTTAGTTTCGCGATATTTTAATGCCAAGTTACAGGCGAAAAAGTTATCTAACTGGGTACAAATGCTATAGGTGCAGTATGAGCGGATTAAAGCAAATCGCGTATTACGGTATGTCGGTGTTAGTGCTCAAAGGGCTCGGTTTTTTAATGATGCCGGTCATGACACGTTTGTTGACACAATCGCAGTACGGATATTTAAACTTTTTAGTCACTGTATGCGCGGCTTGTTCACTGATACTTAGCCTTGGTTTACCTGAACTGTTATTCAGAAGTAAAAGCGCCAGCAGCATAAAACAACAGTCATTGCTAAGAGATTGTTTACTTATCTCGCTATTAAGCTCGCTTGCATTGGCTGTAGTTGCTTTATTTTTGATGGATGACATCATGTTATTGCTGCCCGCTCAGGTGAAAGCAATCGATTTATATTTACTGGTCATCAATCTAATGTGCTCGGCTATGTTAGCTGTACCATACAGTTATTGGCGGATTCAAGGTAAAGCAAAGCAGTACTGTATTGTAACAACCTCTCATGGCCTTATTCAATGCGCTTTAACGTTGGCGTTTTTATATCAAGGTCTCTCTGTGACCGGAGTTATGTTATCTGGCGCGCTAGCATCGGCACTTGTTTTATTTGTTGCATTGCTAAAAACACGCGCTGCGCTTTTTGTGAGTTTTTCATCCTATCCACGACAAATATCAAGGTCAGACATTTACTTCTTAGTCTCTATTATATTCTCTGCAGTTTGCTTATATGCCTGTAACGGCGCTGAGAATTGGTTCATTGTTGCAAACACTAATACACAAACTTTAGCAATTTATTTTGTAGCCGCACAGTTTGCTCTAATGACCTCGTTTGCATTCGAACCGGTGAGAATGTGGTGGTTTGCTAAACGCTTTCAAAAACTTGCTAACAATAAAGCATTGTACGCTTATGAAACACTAAGATGTCTGCACATAGGTATATTGATTAGCATGATAATGCTTATTTTTTGCGAGCAATTAATTGTTTTGTTGTTACCAAGTGTTTATGCGCAAAGTGCACAGTGGGTCACATTTTTGATATTGGTTGTGGTGTTACGCCATCATGCTGACTTACTCAATATAGGTTGTTATATGAAGCGCTGCGCGCAATCAGTTTTAATTATTAATGCGGTGTCAGCGATAGTAATGTTAGGGATGATGTATTGGCTTGTCCCTATTTATTCAGTTAAGGGGGCTGTTTTCTGTTTACTGCTTGTACAAGGCATACGTGCTGTGGCTTTTTACCAAACGAGCCAAGCGCTGGAATATGTCCCATACAAACTCAGTAATATGCTTGTTGCTTGGCTATTTATCATCGTGCTTGTTGGGCTCGGCTTTTTAAACAGCGAGTTTATAATAATCAAGAGGCTTGGTGTTTTGGCATTGTATGTTGGCTTTTTAACTCGATGTTATTCGAAAGAGTGTATAAACATTGTCGAGCGCGCTCGTTATGTTTTGGAGCATCGATATGCGTGAACTTGTTTATCAAAATAGGTTTATCATCGCAAGTTTATTAATCACACTGGCTGTGCTTGGTGCATACCAAGGTGTTGGACCCGTTGGCGCATTTGCGCTAGTGATACTTCCTTTTGCCGCATTTACAGCCATTCGAGTCAGTATTGCTTTTATTATTCTGTTTATTTTGTTTAGTTATTTTCGTCTACACGAAGCTTTTCCTGTGCTAATGCCATTTAAAATTCCAAAACTTTTGGCCCTTGCATCATTATTGGGTATTGTCTGGCATTTATTTATTTCTAAGCAATTACAACCGCACTGGAACTCCTGCCACGTGTTATTTATTGTGTTATTTGTGTGGCTAACTGTTTGTGTGTTTATGGCAAGTAACCGCGCTGTAGCAATAGAATATTTCAGTGGCGTACTCAGTAAAGTCTTCATCATGGTGTTTGCAATTAGTTGGTGGGTTAAAAGCGCAAAACACTTTAGTTGGGTACGTATTGGGATCATGTTATCAGGTGTGTCAATTGCACTCGTTGCCATTAGTAATAAAATGAATGGAATTGGTCTCGTCGAGGGGACCAGAGTGACCATATCTCGCGATTTGCGCTCACAATTAGGCGACCCCAATGACCTATCTCTTGTTTTAATGTTCCCCGTGTCGTTTTTAGCAGCTGAAATTTTTGACAAAAATAATGACAAATGGCGAAGAATAGCCGCAGGAGTAGGTTTAACTCTTCTGATAAGTGGAGTTATTGCTACGCAAAGCCGTGGAGGGTTATTAGGTATTGCAGCTGTTTTGAGCTTTTTCATTTATCAAAAAGTTAAGAACCCAGTGCTTGTTGGCGCTATAGGGTTTGTTGGCATGCTCTTAATGGTGTTGTTTGCGGGTATTTCAGATAGGCAAAGTGGAGGCGCGGCTGAAGAAGGCGTCGATGCGTCTGCTATGGGTCGGATATATGCGTGGCAAGCTGCTATTAATATGGCTGTAGCGAATCCTTTAACAGGGGTGGGAATTAACAATTTTTTTGTTAATTATTATTTTTATAGTCCTCATTGGGATGGCAAGAATCATGCAGTACATAGTACGTGGTTTCAGGTTTTAGGAGAAACAGGGTTTGTTGGCTTGTTGGTCTTTGCCATGTTGATCGTTGGTATTTTTAAAAGCCTTGAACGAACAGCACTGCTAAATGCAGTGAGTAGCAATACAAATCTTAATGTTAATACCTATGCGCTCAAAGCAGGAATGATAGGGTTTATGGTGTCTGGCACCTTTTTAACGCAAGCATTTACTTGGCCTTTATATATTATTTTGTCTTTGACCATAGCTTTAGAAAAGCTTGCTCAAGACAATGCAGGGGAAAATTATGTACATAGCAATGAAGAAGTGGCTAAAAGCCAGTGATAGTACTCTAGCCGCAAGTTTGTTTAAATTTGCAAAGCGAATTCGCAATCCGCAATGCATTGTAATACCCCTTGTTCATCAAAGTATTTACGTGTTGCACCGAACAGTTGCTACAGTAGTGTCACAATTGCTCAGAATATTTTATTACACCCCGGTGTTTAAAAGCCAAGTCCAAGGCAGTAAAAATAACTTGTGTTTGTATAGTGGTATGCCACAAATATTGGGGAGCTTAAAGGTAACCTTAGGGGATAATGTTCGCTTGTCAGGTATTAGTACATTTTGTGGACGCAGCTGTACACATAACACAGCGCAATTGATCATTGGTAATAATGTTGATGTGGGTTGGCAAAATGCTTTTTCTGTAGGAACTAAAATTGTACTTGAAGATGATGTGAGATTAGCTGGACGAATTTTTCTTGCCGGATTTGCAGGGCACCCGATAGACAATAAAGCACGTGCACTAGGTTTACCTGATGAAGACCATCAGGCTGCAGATATTGTGATTAAACAAGGGGCGTGGCTTGGTACTGGCGTGACAGTTTTGGCAGGAGTAACAATTGGTGAAGGAGCAATCATAGGCGCTGGTAGTGTGGTGTGCAAAGACGTACCCGATTACTGTATTGCTGCGGGTAACCCAGCCAAAGTTGTTAAACAAATCAATAAGGAGTAGAACATGCGATTTATTGTATTTGGTGAAGACTGGGGGGCACACCCAAGTAGCACGCAGCATTTATTCAAATGTATTTCTAAACACAGCAAAGTACATTGGATAAATTCAGTTGGAATGCGCAAGCCAAGCGCCAATAAGAATGACTTTATTAGGCTTTTGCGTAAAGCGCTTGCATTGTTTGGCAAGTCACTCAGTACTTGTGAAGTTAACGAAAAGCATCACTTAGATAAGGTAAGTAATTTATTTATACTGCCATGGCATAATAATTCATTTGCGCAAGCTATTAATCGTATTTTGTTTGCGTTGCAAGTTCGCTGTTTTGATAATGAACAGCCCGTTACTTATTGGATAAGTGTTCCTACGGCAATTTCTCTTATTCAGCCCAAAGCACAAGATAGAGTGGTCTATTATTGCGGTGATGATTTTAATGCGCTGGCAGGGGTAGATCATAAAATGGTCGAACCTTTAGAGCGCCAGTTGATTGACAGAGCTGATTTAATTTATGTTGTGAGTGAACATTTAATGCATAAAATGCCAGTGCATAAAACATATCTGCTTACGCATGGCGTTGATCATAGGCTTTTTAGCGAACGTAAAGTAGCAAGTAATTATTTGAAGTCACACAAAGCAACCATCGGGTTTTATGGTTCTATTAATGAATGGTTAGATATTCAATTACTGAGTGAACTTGCAATACAACGACCTCAGTATGAGTTAGTTTTAATTGGCTCGGTTACGCACTACTCAAAAGAAGTCGAAGCGCTTTTAGCATTAAAAAATGTAACACATATAAATGCTGTTGCGCACAGTACCTTACCTGAATTTTCACAGCACTGGCAGGTATCATTGATGCCATTTTTAGATAATGCTCAAATTAGAGCATGTAACCCTTTAAAGTTAAAGGAATATCTTGCGGCGGGTACGCCCGTTGTTGCAACTAACTTTCCAGCCGCTCAGCAGTTTAACCAAGTAATATTGGTAGCGGATGACATAGCTGGTTTTATCTATCGAGTGGATATGGCGATAGCAATTGGTGAACAACCCCTACTAAGTTGGGAGCAATATCAGGCACAATTAGTGTTTGCTCATAGTTGGCAAGCTAAAGCACAGCAAGTTATTAAATCACTTCTTTTCAATTCTTAAGCTTTTTTAATTGTGGGCCAAGCTATTGGCCCACAATCTGCAACTTCTTACCTATAACGCTTAAATATGAGCGCTTTTCTCAAAATGCAAATGAAGACGAGAGTTTCAATTGCAAAATGCAAAGCTAAGGTTGAAACATGCTAGTTAAAGAACAAATTAGACGATTAGCTTATTTGTCGCTGTATGCGTTATACAGTCGCTTCAAGCTGTTTATTGTGCCTGTGTGTATTGTACCCGTTGTCGTGTTTCTATTATCCGCAACCGCGCAAAAACAATACATGACTCATGCAACCATTTTAATTGAAGAGTCATCATTGCTAAATCCATTTCTTGATGACTTGTCGTTTTCATTTGAGTTATCGAATCGTATCGATGCACTAAGAACACTTGTTATTAGCCGTAAGGTACTCATTTCGGTCGCAAAAGAGACAAAATTAATCAGTGACAGTGCAAGTCATGAAGACATTGAAGCAATCCACCAGCAGCTGGCTGGAGCATTATCTTTATCTCTAGTAGGAGATGAATTAGTGCGCATCCACCTAAAATGGCATGAACCTGGAAAAATGAAAGTAATTTTAGAAAAGGTAGTCGAAAAGTTCATTGAAAGGTTGCTTGCTCCAACTAAAGCCTCGTTAGATACTTCTGAGCAGTTCTTTTTTAAGCAACTTGATACGCTTAGACAAGAGCTTGAATTTTCAGAAAATGAGCTGGCAAAATTTAAAGTTAAATACAGCGACACATTACCTGAGGTACTTAATAGTAATCGTCAAACCTTAGATAGAATTTTAAGCGACAAGCAAAATAAATTCATTGAGCTATCTGGTGCGAAGGCAAAATTAAAGAATCTCACCAATAAAATGGCCCAAGCCAACCCTGTGCTAGGCAATTTGGAGCAGCGGATAATCGCTGTAAGCTCTGAATTGAGCTTGCTAAAAACGCGTTATACAGACAAGCACAGTAAGGTAATAGCTAAATCACGCAAATTAGAGACTCTGCTGAACCGCCAGAAAGTGTTATTAAGTAAAGGCGAGGAGCTACAACAGGTTGATATGCAGCAGCTTTGGCAAATGGCGAACACCATGCCAACGTCTAAAAATGGTGATAGCAGTGTATTAGTATCTCAAATAGTTGCACTAGAAGATGCCAAAAACAATGTAGAGCAGCTGCAACAGGAATTTACTTTACTAGATAGCCAAGTAAAAGAGCTTGGTCAGCGGTTACTTGTGACCAGCGATATTGAAAAACAGCTTAGCAAGTTACAACGGGATTATGATGTTAAGCAGTCATTATATAAAGAGATGCTAGGTCGTTATGAAATGGCCAAAGTAACAGGCAAGCTCGTTAAATACGAAGGGCCTGATAAGGTTAAAACCATTGAGCGTGCTTACAGCCCTACCCAAGCAATTAACGCATCTTTAGTCGTATCGTTAATATTAGGCATCGTACTGGGGCTCTTTTCGGGTGTTGCTAGTGTCTTTATTGCTACCTTGTGCGATAGCCACCTAAAAGATATATCAACCATTGAAAAACTCTCATCTGAGCCAGTGTTAGCAGTGCTCCCAATCATCAACAAATCTCATGCTCAGGTTTTAAGTCATTTATCTGAGCATGTGCAAAACAGAGGTAACAAGCTATGAAAGTACTTCATATTGTTCAACATTTAAATATTGGTGGCCTTGAAAAAATGGCTGTATCTTTATTGGAGCAAAGCCGTTTTTGTAATGAAACTAGAATTGCGGCACTCGAAGGTGACAAGGATACGTGTTTGAGCAACTGGCCACAGCTTAAAAGCTTAAACGATAAATTGGATTTTCTTGAAAAACGTGAACGTTTTGACTATCAAGCAGTTAATAAATTAGTAGATTTAATCGATACCCACAATATTCGCGTTGTGCATAGCCATCACATTGGGCCCATGCTCTATGCGTGCCTTGCATGTATCAAGCGCCCTGACGTACAGCATGTCTCTACTGTGCATGATGCATGGTATCTATCTGGGATTAAATCACGCTTCATCACCAGGGTTTTAAATACGCTATCTCCGGTACATTGGATTGCTGATGCAGATGTTGTCGCTCATGATTTCTATGCTCAAACATCAATTAGACCACAAGAGACTATTTTAAATGGTATCGACTGTAAAAAGTTTGCGCCAATAAATAGGGATTATGCTCGATACCAGTTAGGGCTGCCAAAAAGCGCCAAAGTAGTAGGTTGCGCAGCAAGGCTAGAGCTTGGTAAAGGCCATGAAGATTTAATTGATGCATTAAAAACACTACCAAATAATCATCATATTGTATTTGCAGGTCAAGGCAGTTTAGATGCATCACTCAAGGCAAAAGTTAATAGCCTTAAGTTGGAAAGTCGTGTGCACTTTTTAGGGTGTGTACATAATATGGAAGTGTTTTATTCAGCAATTGATGTGTTTTGTTTATTTTCGCAAAGGGAAGGAATGCCTTTAACAATTTTAGAAGCAATGGCTTGCGGTACGCCAATTGTTGCCAGTGATGTGGGAGGTATTAAAGAAGTATTAACCCAAAAACAGGGGGTGCTGCTGTCGCGTTTGCAAAAACAGCAAATACCAAATGCGATACAAAAGGCGCTAATGATAGAGGCGGGTCAAGCAATACGAGCCCATGCACTGTCTATAGCGCAAATTAAAGATATGAGCCGTAAGTATGATCAACTTTATTGTGGTATTACCGCTTAAGGAGTAATTACAATGACAACGTTAAGTTTTGTATTCATATTGCTAATAATTGTGGCGGTTTATCATCATATAGGGTATCTGCTGATATTAAAAATCGTGACAAAGTTTAAAAAGCCAACAACGAAATGTACTGCGATACAAACCAAACTACCTAGTATAGGCGTTATGATGTGTGCATATAATGAACAAAGCCACATTGAAGAGAAGCTCAATAACCTAGGCTCTTTGCTATATCCGAGTGAACTGTACACCATACACGTCTATTTGGACGGTTGTACAGATAAGACCTATGATCTTGCTTTGCAAACTCAAAAGCGACTAGAAGAAAAAGGAGTGGTTTGTGTATTACATAACGCAAATGAAAACAAAGGTAAGGTACATGCAATCAATGCGCTTATCGAAATAGGGCAAAATAACTATGACATTTTGGTGTTTACGGATGTCAGTGCGCTGTTAAGTATTGATGCGTTGAACAAGTTTGCAAACCAATTTCAAAACAAAGACGTAGCTGTTGCCACTGGGTGCTACACGCCCGATGAGTGTGCGCCAATGCAACAACAGTCATATTGGAAATATCAAAATACATTAAAAACGCTTGAATCGCATTTTGGGGCTGTAATAGGCGTGCCAGGCGCATTATTTGCAATTCGTGCAAGCAACGTTAAACCAATCCCTAAACATACAATCAACGACGATTTTATCCTTACGATGCAAGCTTGCCATTCTGGCGGTCATGTAGTGTTAGATGCAGACGTAACGATATACGAGCGCGAATGCGATGAAATAGCTCAAGATATTAAGCGTCGTGAGCGTATTGGCGCAGGTAATTGGCAGCAATTTATCATCTTAGCTTCATTACTTAATCCAAAGTTAGGTTGGACGGCTTTTAATTTCTTCTCACATAAAGCGCTACGTGCAGTAATGCCAATCATTATTTTTTTGTTATACGCTATACCTACGATAGCGCTTGTAATAAATCAAAGTGTATGGGCGGCATGTGTTTGTAGCGTCCTATTAAGTATTCATACAATTGGCCAAGTAAAATCTAAAAATGTCCTTATTAAGCTATTTGCTAAAGCACATTATGCGCTTATTTGCTATTGGGTTGCATTGCGCGGCGTTGTTAAATACCAATTTGGTGCCTATAAAAAGCCTTGGACAAGAGTGAATGAGCGTAAAGGTAAAGATAATAGCGTGAGTTTAATAAAGCGAGCGTTCGATGTGGTTGGGTCTTTATGTGGTTTATTGCTACTGCTACCGATTATGCTTTTGACCGCGTTGGCTATAAAAATTGATTCAAAGGGCCCAGTTCTATTTAAGCAGCAAAGAGTAGGTAAAAGTACTGATAAATTTGTATCATTGTTTTACGTTTATAAATTTCGCTCTATGGTAGTTGATGCTGAAGCAAAAAGCGGCGCAGTTTGGGCGAGTAAAAATGACCCTAGGATAACAAAAGTAGGTCGCTTTTTACGTAAGACACGTATTGATGAACTACCGCAGTTGTGGAACGTACTCGTGGGAGAAATGTCACTGATAGGCCCTCGTCCAGAGCGACCTGTATTTTACGCGAAACTAGAGAAATCTATCCCATATTTTGGCTGGCGGACATATGGGCTTAAACCGGGTATATCAGGCCTTGCGCAGGTAATGAATGGATATGATGAAAGTATTGAGGATGCAAGGAGTAAGATTGGTTGGGATTATGCCTATGCGCTGAGCATGTCAAATCGAAAAAACTGGTTTGCAATGGAGTGGATGATTTTATTGCGCACTATTTCGGTTGTATTCACAGGTAAAGGACAATAGGCGCACATTCACACCGAGTGCATTCACACCGAGTGCATTCACACCGAGTGCATTCACACCGAGTGCATTCACACCGAGTGCATTCACACCGAGTGCATTCACACCGAGTGCATTCACACCGAGTGCATTGCATAATGCAAAAGCAAAGAATAGGTTATTTTGCATTATGCATATGGGTAAATAAAAGCCCTTAATTTTCATAGCCTTGAGTGAAATAAAAACATGGCACTGTAGTTGTAACCTCTATAGTAACTTAATTGACTATGAGGTTAATCCCATGATCACTTCAATCCCAAAAGATAAAACACGTCGTATTTTAGCATTACCAAAAGACTTTTCAGGCTACACCGTTGATAGTTTTAGAACAGACTTTGAACAACTCGCCATCAGTGAGCAAGACTATATTATTTTGGACTTCTCTGATACTCAATTTATTGACTCTTCCGGCATTGGTGCCATGGTCTTTCTGTATAAGCGTATAGAACAAAAAGGTCAACAACTAGCACTTTTAAAAGTTAACGGCCAACCTCACAAGTTGATGAATCTACTACGGGTAGATAAAACCATTCCTTTTATCGAAAAACTAGACGTGTAGTCAGGAGGCCAACTATGAAGTACATCACATACAGCTTTATTGCGATTAGTTCATTATTAGGTGGGTGTGCTTCTTGGCCTGAGGAAGGTCAAGGAGGGTGGGCTGAAGTATATGGACAGCACCAACCAAAGCTTGAACAAGGCAACCTAGTATTTAACGATAACATTAATGTAATCACCAATGAGTTTGAACATTTGGCATTAAAACTCGAATTACTCCAAACGCAGGGGATCAAACAATGTATGCCCGCGCAATTGTTGAAAGCGCAAGTATACGAAAATCGTATTCGCCGTTTGATAAGTGCAAAAATGTGGGAAGATGCTGAACACGATTTAATCATTCACTATCATGGCTTAAATCAACTTTCGCATCATTTTGACACACTAAAAAACGTTACCGATTGTGCACCAGTGGTAGTACAAGATGACCCGCAAAAACTCGATGAAAACTACGTCGATAAAATTGCAAAGTTACTAAATAGCGATAATCAATTTGCTTTTGATGAATATCAAGTAACACCGAAGTATATGGGCCGCCTTGCCCAAGCGTCGGATTTAATTAAACACATAGATGGATTAACGATTCTTCTGATTGGTCACACCGATAAGATGGGCGATAAAATAAATAATTTTGAATTGGCTTTGCAACGAGCTGACACAGTTAAACATTGGCTTAATGTTTACGGTGTACCGAGTCATATTATTACAACGCTCACCCAAGGGAGCATGCAACCATACAGTGATGAAATCACTTCAGCATCGAGTCGTCACTCTGACCGGCGGGTAGAAGCTATTGTTATGGGGACTGATGAGCTGCCAAAGGATCAGTCTAGTAAAGTAATGGCACTTAGGAATTGGACCAAAGTGCTTAGCAAATCACAGGAGTAAAGCTATGCGTTATTTACTATTTATCGCCACCCTGTGTTTAAGCTTTTTAGCAAACTCACAAGCAAATGATCAAACTGAATTAGTACAAGTTGGCAACAAATTATTTGTGTATTTACCGGGGGAGTCTGAGTTTTCAGATCTTTTTACCGTACAAGGTGATGGCAATATTGTTTTACCAGAAATAGGTAAGGTAAACGTTGCTAATAAGCCATTAAAACAAGTTGAAAGTGAACTTAAAATTCAATTATCACGCGTATTTCGTGCAGTAGAGGACTTTTATGTAGAAATTAGAGAGCATGACATACTGATTAACGTACTTGGTTACGTTAATCAACCCGAGCAAGTGACAATTCCAATGTTTGGAAACATTCAAATGGTGATCGCAAAAGCGGGCGGTTTAAAACCAGGGGCACAGTTAGACAAATTGCAAATTAGACGAGAAGGTGAATTTATTGAATTTAACTACAAAGCGTATTTAGATTCAGGAAACCTGTCATTGCTGCCTAAATTAGAAAGTGGTGATACGGTATTTGTGCCTGTATCTCCTTTGCTAGGCAATGTGCAAATTGACTTTGATGCACAAACCCTAAGTGCCAGCGGTGATGCAAGTGCTGGCAGTGCGGTTACTCTACTTGGAGAGTTACACAACCCAGGCAGTTTTGCATTTAAAGACAATATGAGTGTGCTGGACGCATTAATGCGTGCTGAAGGGGTGACACGTTATGCCGATGTGACCAAAATACGCATTATAGTGAATGAAACACCTGAGATATTTGATCTAAAAGCATATCTAGATAAACCGAGTAAAGTGGCCATGCCTGAATTGTTGCCCGGCTCAACTATCTATGTGCCTATTATGGTGGATGATGTGAATACAACTTCACGCACCGTCTATATTATGGGTGAAGTGCAAAAACCTGGTGCATATGAAGCAGCCGACAACACCAACTTTTTAGATATTCTTGCCAATGCGGGCGGACCAACACGGTTTGCTGAAACAAGACAGATTAAAATTCTTGAGCCCAATGGCAAAAATACGTTGTTTGACTTGCAAGGTTATAGCGAAGGGTTAATCACTATGACAGTACCAGATTTAAACCCAGGCGATGTTATTTTTGTACCGGAAAAAACGGATATAAACGAAAAAAGCTGGCTTAAAGTACCACCGAAAAGAGCAATAAAAATAATTGGTGCCATTCAATCTCCTGGTCGTTACGAATGGAGTAAAGAAATGGACTTAACCGATTTACTCGCCCATGCCGGTGGGCCTACAAAAGGCGCTAATATTAACGATATTAAGATTGTTAGAAAAGGTGAGGTAACCAAACGCTTTGATCTTGAAAAATTCACAGTAAGTGCGCAAAGCGAACAATTACCCTCGTTAGTTGCAGGCGACACTATTATTGTTGAAGAGCTTCCAGTTGACCCATCGGATAATAAATCTCAGTGGATCCGCCAAGAATCTAGCAAGTCGATTTACATCATGGGTCAAGTGGGCGCACCTGGGCGCTATGCATTTAACAATCGGATGCACTTCATGGATATTTTGTCTGCTGCTGATGGGCCTAATGCTAACGCAGATATCAGAAACATTAGAGTGACTCACAGAAATGGTAAACATGCCAAAGTAAGTAAACTTGACCTTGCATTGTACTTTGAAACAGGCGATGAAACTTTGTTTCCTGATGTGCTTGCCGGAGACACTATTTTTATCCCTGAAAAAAATAAAAACTGGTTACGTCAACCAAAAGAGCAAGTTGTTAGGATCATGGGCGCAATTCAAAAGCCCGGTCGCTATAATTTTGACGATACCATGACGTTACTTGATTTGCTTGCCGAAGCGGGTGGCCCAACAAGTAATGCTCTGATAGATAAAATTGTGGTAATCAACCACGGCTGTTGTAAAGAGCAAGCACGCGTATTCGACTTTGAAGCTTTTATAAAATCGCCAAACTCAGCCAAAATACCCGTGCTACGAGTTGGCGATACCTTGTATGTACCAGAGAAAGGGCAAGATCTAATGAGTCAGTTCAAAGATAACTTTGTTGACTTCATTACAATTATTGCTTTAGTGGTGGGATTATGAAAATTATACCGCATCAATTTCAAGAGCTTGAATCTGTATGTAACGAAATTACGAATCAAGAGTCACGCTGTGTGACCTTTATGTCACTCACTGGTAATGGGGGGGCAAGCAGCTTGTGCAAAAGCGTGGCATGTGGACTAAGTTCACAAAAAAACAGGGTTTTGTTAATCGACTTAAATCCACTCAACCCTGTTGGGTTACCCAATGACTCGCATGCAAAATTTTGGCAATTTGACGATATTTCGTGTCAACTTTGTACTATTGAATCGGCTGATCATGACTTGTTAACGATTAGCCATTTATCTGAACTAGAGTCAGCAAAGAATAAACGTGTCATACAGTATGCCATAGAGCGTTTGCTACAAGAATACGATTATATTTTGATTGATATGTCGCCAGCTTTGAAGCTCAATAAAGGGAATATTCCCTTATATGCACTTAGTAGCTGTAGTCAAATGACCATTATTGTTGCAGCTTTAGGGCACAATGATGAAGAATCATTTTGTACAGCTCTTAAATACCTAAAAGAAAGTGGTCATCAAAATATTAAAGTGGTTGTATCGCAATATCATTTTGAGCCATTGGGCGAGAAAGTGCTAACGCAACTAAACAAAATAAACGCACGTTGGCCGCGGTTGTCGAATTGGCTTAGTATTAAATTACAACAGCAGCGCTGGCTTTTTCATAACCACTAGGGAAATACCATGGATGTTAAATTTCATAACCGTTTTAGCCTCATGCGTCCAGCAATCACTGAAATTAGACATGCTTTAAAGCATGTATTAGATTCATTGAACGTGAGTGTTGATGATATAGATGCCAGTGCGCTTGTGATCACCGAGTACCTGACGAATTTACTTCGCCATGCCAGCGCAGAAGACAGAACGATTACCTTACTTATTGGTGAAAAAGACAACCACTATACGGTTGCCCTTATTGATGATTTAGAGCCATATAATTTATTTGAGTTAAATCATTCATCATGGACCATAGAAAGTGAAAGCTTAGCTGAGGGTGGCATGGGGGTCGCGCTCATTCGCCATTACTTTCCAAAGGCGAGCTACAAAACGCTGGCGGACAAAAATCATTTTTCATTTAACTTAAATAAGATAAAACGTAAAACAACGTTACTCTATGTTGACGATGATATTACTCAGCTATCACTTGTTGAAGCATATGTTCAAGATGAGTATACGTTTATTGCTTGTCAAAACTGTCATGATGCATGGCAACTCATTACGCAATCTAAAGTTGATATTTTATTATTAGATTACAAGTTAAAAGGTGATACCAGTGAGACTTTGTTGGCTCAATTAGCACACTCCGACCTCAAAACGACACTGGCCATTTTAATGCTGACTGGGGACTCTGATACTCGTACTGTGAAAAAACTAAACCGTTTTGGCATCGATGATTATATCACTAAACCCGTAATGAAAGAGCAGCTGTTACTCAACCTAGATAGAGTACAAAACAAGCTAAAACCACATTTATTTCATCACCGTAGTGACTGTAAACAAACACATTATGATTTGGGGCAGATGAGAAGTGCGCATTTGTTTGGCACCATCACGACTAATCTAGGTGGAGATTTTTTTATCCCATTGGATAATGATAATAAAGGGTTTATTTTAGGCGACATAATGGGGCATGGTTTATCTGCAAATCAAAAGAGTTATGAAATACAGGGGTTTATAAGTGGTTTTACGAGCAGCTATAGTCAAGTCGATACGCTTGTTGATGCCATGAATTTGGCGCTTAGCAAAGAAAAAATATGCAAAGGTAGTTTATTAACGATGCTGGTTGTTTATTTTGACGACGAGTATATCTATTTTTACAATGCAGGACATCCACCTCCGATTGCAGTAATGAAAAATGGTTGTATGAACCCTTTGTTGCATACAGATCCTTTGATGGGATTATCAACTGATCATTCATATCGGAAATACCAATATCCACTGAAAGATATAGCACAGCTTATATTTTACACTGATGGTTGGGTTGATAATTTAGGCTCTACACTAAATGAAGAAAAACAAATAATGAGTTATCTTCCTGATAACTCATTGAAAGGAGAGGCTTATGCGACCAAGCTTTGGCTAAATTCTCAAGGAAGTGTATCAAAAGAGTTTGACGATGCATCATTAATTGTTATTAATTAGTACTATAAATAAAAAACAGGAATTATCGTATGCCACCGAAGGTATTAATTGTTGAAGATACAGAGTCGCTCGCTTTATTGTATCAATCATATCTCATACCCACAGGTATACAAACGCAAATCGCTTACTCAGGGCAAGAAGCACTTAAAACAATTGATAGCTTTTCCCCTGACTTAATCGTGCTTGATGTCATGTTACCAGATATGAATGGGTTAGAAATATTATCTGAACTTTCTGGGGATACCAAGCCTCAAGTGATTGTACTGACGGGGCATGCTACAAAAGAGATGGCGATTGATGCGATTCGTTTAGGTGCGAGTGACTTCTTAGAAAAACCTGTTGAAGCGGATCGGTTTAGGATCACCATTAATAACGCCTTGAAATTAAAAAGCTTAGCTCAAGAAGTAGAGAAGTATCATCAAACTTATGAAAATGGGCGCTATTACGACCTGATAGGGTCATCTAGAACCATGCAGTCGGTATATCAAATTATAAATTCAGCAGCAGCGTCTAAAGCTACTGTGTTCATAACAGGAGAAAGTGGCACGGGGAAAGAGCTCTGTGCTCGGGCTGTTCATTTAGCATCACCTAGAGCTAAATTGCCATTTGTGGCGCTCAATTGTGCTGCAATCCCGAAAGATTTGATTGAGAGTGAAATTTTTGGTCATTTAAAAGGCGCATTTACCGGCGCAATAGCTAATAGAGAAGGTGCTGCAGGGCAGGCCGATGGCGGTACGCTGTTTTTAGATGAGCTGTGTGAGATGGATATTAATCTACAAAGCAAGCTTTTACGTTTTATCCAAACGGGCTGCTATCAGCAAGTTGGTAGTGAAAAAGAAGTAAAAGTGGATGTTCGCTTTGTGTGTGCAACCAACCGAGACCCTTTGGTTGAAGTACAAGCAGGCAGGTTTAGAGAAGACTTATATTATCGTTTACACGTCATTCCAATTGCACTGCCAGCTTTAAGGGATCGAGGCAACGATATTATTGAAATTGCGGATGCTTTGTTTAAAAAAATAGCTAAAGAAGAAAGCCATGACTTCACCGGTATGTCTGAAGCTGTTAAAAGAGCATTTTTAGCTTACGCATGGCCGGGCAATGTCAGGCAGCTTGAAAACACTGTTAGAAATACGTTGGTACTCAATAAGCAAAGTTGGATAGAGCTTGAAATGGTCCCATCTCTACCTCAAGGTAGCGCAGGCGAAGCGATTGTTTATAAACAACCCCAAAACATAGACATGACTTTGCCTACACAGATAGGTAACACAATGAGTGCTGAGCAGCCTAGGGTATTAAAAAAGACTCAGGATATTGAGCCTTTGTGGCTCATTGAAAAACGCTACATTGAACAAGCTATTGATTTATGTGATAACAACATACCCAAAGCAGCGGCTTTACTTGACGTTAGCCCATCGACAATTTATCGGAAAATTAAGTCTTGGGAAGAAATTGGTGTTTAGTGGCTAACGCAACTGCGATATGTTTTATCAAGCAATAGCCATTGTTTATCTCCTGAAAATTCCGACTGAATTAGTTTTTGGGCATTGCTGGTCAATGTTTGATAGTTTGGTTTTTGTATAAGCCCATTAAGAATTTCAGTTACTTTAGTTATCGAATAACTCTCAAGTAAATAACCAGTATGGTGAT
This sequence comes from Pseudoalteromonas sp. SANK 73390, assembly GCF_054966645.1. Lineage (NCBI taxonomy): Bacteria > Pseudomonadati > Pseudomonadota > Gammaproteobacteria > Alteromonadales > Pseudoalteromonadaceae > Pseudoalteromonas > Pseudoalteromonas sp. SANK 73390. The sequence continues at coordinate 74,157 of NZ_ARPN01000103.1, read as the reverse complement.
TGATCACAACGTTGGAAATTGCTCCAACATCGGTGCTGATCACTAATACTTTATTTGCCATAGCTTCAAGAATAGCCATGGGCAGTCCTTCTTGACGTGAGGTAACAATTAATATGTCTAACTTTGACCAGATATGCTCACTATCTACCATGCCATGAGAAACAAGCTGTTCAGGGCAACTTAGCGTTGTTTGCATTGGTCCTTCACCAAAAATATGCCAATTAAATCTGGGGTCATCTGCAAAATGAGAAACCAACTTTACAAAACGATCTGGTCCTTTTTCATATGATAATCTACCAACGAAGCCAACGTTTAAACAAGCAGAGTGAGTAGCTGTAACTTTAGCGTTTATTTTTGGAATGACAAAATTGTCTAATATGATTGCTTGGTCTATTTGCGATGCTATAGATTTTGAGACCGCAAAGTTTCTAGATAAGAAGCTCAGTGTTTTATCTATCTTGTTATACCATTTAACTCGACCTGTGCCAGTTTCTCCAGCATGGTAGGTGCTCACGCATTTTATATTTAAAATACGACAGCATAACCTTGCAATGATCCCAGCCTTATAGCCGTGAGTGTGCACAGCAGTGCATTTTGAAAGCGTAGCTAATTCACTTAGCGTACTGAAAAAACTGCCCGATAAATGCTGATATTTTATTTGATGACAATCAAGCTTCTCGTAAAAATAGTGATTATTATGATCTTTGTAGAAAAGCACACTACACTGAACATGATTTAGTCTTAATAGCTTAGCCAGCTCAATAATATGAGACTCAATGCCGCCAAAGCCGGCAGAGTCTACAAAAATAATAACTTGATAATCCATTGTGATCTCCAAAGGCATAACCATGATAGATAAAAACGTATTCTCACAATTGTGCGATGATGTGGGCGAGCAACTCGCACTTCAGCTTTTAGGTGTTTATGTGAGTGAATCGCGTAAACAAATTGCCGATCTTAATAATACGGATTGTGCTAATACTATCCGTCATATTGCGCATAGCTTAAAAAGCAGTAGCCGTAGTTACGGTGCACTTTTGTTAGCACAAACTTGTGAACTTATTGAAATGACATCCACACACACAGACGTCACTTTCAAAGATTTAGAACCCCTTATTGATAAAGCAACGTCATTAAGTGAAGATGCTTTTTTAGAAGCGAATAAGCTCATAACAAACAAGTAGTAAAATTAAGGCGAATTACCAAATAATAATTGTGCAAAGACCTCATGTAGCTGCTCTATATTGTGTAGTTGCTGTTGGCACATTTCATCGCACTGCTGGAGTTGATATATCTGGTTTATGGCTTGAGGAGACAAACTCATGTCGCAAAATTTATAACCAAGCATTGTTTGTAACCAGTCGAGTACCGAATCTTGCTGTAACTGCGAGATAACACTATTTTCATGGGTAATATTCTCAACAAAAATTTTACATGCTGCTGTTTTTTTAAGTGCAGTAGCAATGTTTTCAACAAGCAGTGGGGGCATAACACTTGAAATAGTACTGCCAGGCCCGATAAGCACCACGTCGGCATGTTCAATCGCACTAATTGTTTTGCTATGCGCAAGTACAGGTTTGGTTAATCCAATATATTCTGGAAGTTCGTCTAATGCATCTATTTCGCATTCACCAATAATCGTTGTGCCATTTCTCATCGTCGCAATCAAGTCAACAGGTTCATCAGACATCGGTAGCACTGTTTCTGAATTACCGAGCATTATATTAAATTGCGAAACGGCTTCTGTTGTACTATCTGTTAATTGTAATAACCCTAATAACACCAAATTACCTAAACTATGACCATCAAGTTCGCCACCACTAAACCTATGTTCAAATACACTCTGAAGCAGCGAGTTATTGTCATTGAGTTCTAAACAGCATCGTCTAATATCACCTAGTGCAACACATTGTTCAGATTGGCGTATGCGCCCCGTACTACCACCATTGTCTGTTGTAGCAATAATGGCGGTAAGTTCGCTAGTAAGCGGTTTTATGGCTTTTAATACTTGTGCTAGCCCATGGCCACCACCTAAACAGACTATTTTCATTCTAAGATACTCATTAGTAATATATTGCTGTTAAATAGCATGGTTTATTCCACAAAATGAGGAAATATAACTTATTGAAAATACTAAAAATAGAAGCCATGCATGATGGAATAATATTAAAATACGCACTATTATTTGCATTGTGCAATGCAATTTTGGAGAAAAACTCAAATGCCTCAAAGCGAGTTATTTACGATTGAACAGCTAGATATAGCATTAGGGTGTATTTGCCAAGCAAATGATAGCAATGATTTATTTGTTACTTTTTCAAAGCTAGTATCCTCACTTTTTGAGTATGATGAATGCATTTTATTGGTACGTGATGGTGCAGAGGCATATATTTCTCATAGTCAAAGCCATGTTGTATTTGCACATACGCATTGGCCAATGAGCCAAGTATTTACTCAGGCAACTATCTTGGGAGGTAGTTATATACCGCATCCTGAAAACGAATTGGCATTTTCAGTACAATCTCAAGAACTGATAGCTAAACTTTTAAATACTTTAGCCATCAGTTTAGATGGCACTTCTGGGCATGAGATATTTCTTTTTACAAATATCAAAACTGATATTAACGTTGAGCATTTAATTACGGATACAAGTTTACGACTTGTGCTAAAGCAACTTTGCGCCAAGTTTATCTCGATTAAGAAATTTGTGCACCAAAGTGTGCATTTTCGTGATTTGTTACGCCAAACAGCACAGCAATCTGATTTGTTTGCTGACTTTGCTTCTGAGTGGTTTTGGCGTACAGATAGAGGTTTAACTTTTACCCAAGTGAGTACATTCAACGAAGATAATGCGTTTTATAAAGACCACTTTATGGGCAAGCAGTTACCCTCTATTTGTGATGATAATGAAAGTGGTCAACAAAAAAAATGGCAGCGATTTTTGCACATTGTAAACTTACACAACGATTTTTATGAATTCGAATTTGAAGTTAAAGCGCAACAATCGACATGGATATCGCTCAGCGGTAAGCCCCAATATGATGAAAATAATCAATATATTGGCTATCTAGGCATTGCGAAAGACATAACATTTGCTAAACAGCGAGAGCTTGCATACAAAAATGCAAAAGACAAAGCCGAAAGTGCTAATTTGGCTAAGTCTCAATTTTTAGCTGTCATGTCGCATGAAATCCGTACGCCAATGAATGCTATCTTAGGGATGGTGGAGTTACTGGCAGATACCCAACTAGAAAAACAACAAAGGGAGTGGCTGTCATATGCTCAAAGTAGTGCGACTTTGTTACAAGGCCTTATCTCTGATGTGCTAGATTTCTCAAAAATTGAATCCGGGGTTTTGGAGCTTGACCTATCAAGAATTGATCTGACACAGCTTCTTCAGTCTATAACGGCACAGTTTAGAATACGCCAATCTGATTTATTGAAATTTACAGTGAGTATAGATAAGCAGGTACCAGAGTATATTTACACAGATGCAACTCGACTTGGCCAAATATTATTTAACCTAATTGGTAATGCATTTAAGTATACGAGCTATGGAAAGGTTACCTTTAAAGCTTGGACAAAAGGGAACTCTCTGTTATTAAGCATCAAAGATACGGGTGTGGGAATAGACAAAGAAAGTTTGCAACATATCTTTGAGCCATTTACTCAAGTTGGGGATAGTGTTAAACGAAAGCAACAAGGCGTTGGCCTAGGCTTGAGTATTACTAAGAAGATTGTTGAAGCCATGAAGGGGGAAATATCGTGTATAAGTAAGCTTGGAGAAGGCACCACGTTTACAGTGGTTTTACCGTATGAAAATGCAAAAGCGCATTTGCAGCAGACTTCGCAAGTTTGCCATGTCAAACAGTTAGATGTGCTTGTTGCGGAGGATAACCCCGCGAATCAAGTGTTGATTAAAGCGCTATTAGAAAAATTAGGTCATAAGGTGACAATAGCGGAGACGGGATCAGATGCTCTAAATAAAGCAAAAAATTGCACCTATGACTTAGTTTTAATGGATATGATGATGCCAGTAATGGACGGCCTGACGGCAACGCAATATATGAGAAAAGAAATGGCACTTAACGTGCCAATATTTGCTTTAACTGCAAATGCAGGGCAAGAAGATAAAGATAAATGTTTAGCTGTCGGCATGAATAAAGTACTGACTAAACCAATTCGATTTAATATACTTGAGCAAGCAATATCTTCAATCTTTATTGAATAAGTCTCTGGTGTATACTTTGCTTTTAACATCTTCGAGCTCATTAACTAACCGGTTGGCGATGATTAAGTCACATTCTTTAAAGCATTTAAGCGAGTGACATAAAGAAAACTCATCACTAAATGGTTGCTTTAACCTTGGTTCATACACAACTATTTGTGCGCCTGTGTTAGCTAAATTTGAAATAATGTCCAAAATTGCTGACTCCCTAAAATTATCAGAGTCAGATTTCATGATTAAACGATATACGCCAATTTTTCTTGCCCCTTTATTCAAAATGGTATCAGCGATATAGCGCTTTCTTGTGTCATTCGCTGCAACTACTGCACTGATCATATTACTTGGAACCCCCTTAAAGTTTGCAAGAAGTTGCTTTGTATCTTTGGGTAAACAATAGCCACCATAACCAAAAGACGGGTTGTTGTAATGGCTCCCAATGCGAGGGTCTAGACTAACCCCCTCTATTATTTGCTGCGCATTAAGCGACTTAATTTCACAATATGTATCAAGTTCATTAAAAAATGCGACTCTCATTGCTAAATAGGAGTTTGAAAAAAGCTTGATAGCTTCAGCTTCTTTACTGTCTGTAAGTAATATATCTACAGTATTGTTGCGTGCGCCTTGCATCATTAAATCAGCAAATTGCTTTGCTTCGTTAGATTTATCGCCAACAATAATGCGTGATGGATATAAATTGTCATAAAGGGCTTTTCCTTCACGCAAAAATTCTGGAGAGAAAAAGATATTTTGCCAATGATGGTGTTGTCGCATGCGCTCAGTAAAGCCCACAGGTATGGTTGATTTGATAACAATAGTCGCTAATGGACAAACTTGTCTTGCTTGGTTTATCACCTTCTCGACACTTGATGTATCAAAGTAATTTGTTTGTGGGTCGTAATCTGTGGGGGTTGCAATAATAATATAATCGGCATTTTGATATGCAAGAAAAGGGTCACAGGTAGCAAATAGTGGGTTTGTTACTGATTCTAGAAACTCACTAATTTGTTTATCGACAATCGGAGCTATTTTTTGATTAATTTGATTAACGCGTTCAACATTTGTGTCAAGTGTGCTGACTTTGTTATGTTGCGCCAACAGCAGAGCATTCGCCAGCCCAACATACCCTAATCCAACAACAGTAATTCGTGCCATAGTTAGTTTACTCAATTTAATACTTGTAACTTAAACGGAGCAAAAATCGTGCGACATTTATAGTTTTAATAAGTTAATATAAAACAGTGTGTTAAAAATATATTGAGAAAGAGTAGGTTGAAAAGCAACGCGCTGCTGCAAAGCGCGTTGCAAAATGCAAATCATTTAAAGTACCATGGCTGCGACCCAACCAAATATTAGTAATGGAATATTGAAGTGGATAAAAGTAGGTACAACTGAGTCCCAGATATGGTCATGTTGGCCATCTGCATTTAGGCCGGATGTAGGACCTAAAGTTGAATCAGACGCTGGGGAACCTGCATCTCCAAGTGCACCCGCTGTACCAACAAGTGCTGCAGTTGCCATCATCGAAAACCCGACCTCCATGCACAATGGGACGAATAACGTTGCAATGATAGGCACTGTTGAAAACGAGCTACCAATGCCCATCGTTATAAGCAGGCCAACAAGTAAAATCATTGCCGCTGCCAGCGGTTTGTTATCACCTATGAAATCTGCACATGCAGTCACTAAACTTGCCACATCACCAGTTGCCTTCATCACTGAGGCAAACCCCTGAGCTGAAATCATAATAAAGCCAATCATTGCCATCATAGCAACACCACGACTAAAAACGTCAGAGCTTTGCTCCCATTTTACGATGCCAAATACACTGAACATCATAACACCCACCAGTCCACCTAAAATCATTGAGCCACTAATATTTTGTGCGACAAGAGAACTAATTACTGCAATTGTGCCTATGACAATTACTTTTTTAGGATTGTCTATTTTTTTGTTAGTTGATGTGTCGCTTTGTTCATTATGCTTATATCCTCGGCCTTTCTTGTAGCTAAAAAACACCGCGATTACTAAACCAACCAACATACCTATAGCAGGAATAATCATCGCAATAGGTACTTGAGTATTAACCATCTCAAGACCGTTATCGGTGAGGTTTTTATGTAATATTGAGTATAAATAAATACCACCGAAGCCGTAAGGTAAAACCATATAAGAGGTTGCTAACCCAAAGGTGAGAATACATGCTATAGCTCGCCTATCTAACTTAAGTTTATTTAAAATGCCTAACAAGGGTGGAATAAGAATAGGAATAAAGGCGATATGTACAGGGATCAGGTTTTGTGATGAGATAGCACAGCCTAAAATAATGGCCATAATAGTAAAGCTCAGCATACGTGTATGTGATTCATCAGAATTTTCAACCACGCTTAATAGTTTCTGCGCCAAGATATGTGTTAAGCCAGATTTAGAAATAGCGACAGCAAAGCCACCTAACATGGCATAGCTAAGCGCTATTTCAGCACCACCTGATAAACCACTATTAAATGCGTTCATGGTCTCGTTTATACCAAGACCAGCACTGAGCCCCGCGACCATGGCACTGACGGTCATAGCAACGATCACGTTTACTCGAACTAATGAGAGGCCTAGCATTAATAACACGCCTATAATTACTGCATTCATATTTTTCTCTTTGATTTTGTTTTTATTGAATTTATCAATTTTTTGGCATGCTCATTTTGAGCTTTGCCAAAGGTTTTTCCTTGATAACGGTTGGCAGAAAAATCCGCATAAAACTGTGCTAATGCAGTCGTGTCTTGTGCAAATTGTTGCTGTAATATCGTTATCGCTTTTTTAGGCGGGGTATGGCTTAAGTCATCATGCGATAGTCTAATTAATTGTCGATATAACCTAATGACAAGCGGCTCTTTTATTACCTTTTTATATTGTGCGTAGAAGAATAGCGCGCAAAACATGATACAAAGTAAAATAATAACGATAATGCCTGACAGTTGCTTAGCGTTATCACCAAATAGCGACTTTAATAATGAACTTTGCTTTTGCTGATCAAAATTAAGCACCCAGCGTGTCCATTGATAATCAATCTGTTCTAGTTGTAATCTTAACCAGTTAATTGCAGGAAAACCTGACCAAGCAGCTAAGCTAATGCCCAAGTTTGACTGAAATTCATTTGCTAAAGGTTGGTATTGTGACAAAGAGCCTAATAAGCGTTGCGGTGATACCCAAGCGGTTGGATCGATATGCTTCCAGCCTTCATTAGGCACAAAATACTCAACCCATGCATGGGCATCATATTGATATACACTATAATAGCCTTGCTCTTGATTGTATTCAGCGCCTAAATAACCTGATACTAACCGGGCAGGGATCCCCGCACTTCTCATCATCATTGCAACCGTTGATGCATAATGTCCGCAAAAACCGCTTTTATACTCAAATAAGAATTGATCTATCATGTGCTCTGAGGTTGCAACCTGCGGTGTTAATGTATAACTAAAGCCTTGATCTTGAAAATATCGCCGCATAAGGCTAATAAATTGCGCGGTGGTATTACTTGATTGTCCCCATTGTTTCGCAAGATTTTGGGCTTTTGGGTTGACGTTTTTAGGTAGTGCAGTATTTATTCGATATTGCCAGCCAGAAATATTGGTTATGATGTCATCATTTGCAGGCTCAACAATATATTCAAAAGTTGAAGAAAGCTTATTTGTTCTATAAAGCGTGCCATATGGATTACTTTGGACATCCGTCGTGGGACTAGTTGCCAAATCAAGTGCATATAACCAAGGTGTGTTACTGGGTTCAGCAATTACTGTGTAAGGTTCTGATTGTATATTTTTTTGTAAATCAGCAGCGGCTTTTTGGAAGTTTGCGATTGTCCATTGTTTCCCGTCAAATTTGTTATGAATTATGGCTCGCCAATAAAGAGGTGCTTGGGATTGCTTTAAACGTTCACTTGCAAACACAGCTCGAAAAGCTAGCTCATCTGATTGAGATAGCTGTGCAATACTGAAGGGACTGACATTTTCAGATAGCCCGGTTTTTGCTAATTGCGGACCTGGTAGTTGCCAAAATGCGGGCAGTTTTGGTAAAAATAGCAACAGAAAGATGCTAAGCACGCAGCTCAGTATCATTTTTGAAAATACAAAGCGACTTACTGCTTTAAAAGAACCAACCTTTTGTAGTTGCAGCATAAGACTTAAGTTTAAGCCTAGCATAATCATAACCAGCAGAGCGATATACAGACTTTGTGAGAATAAGAATATGCAAGGTAAAGTAAAAAAATTAAGCACCAATATTTGGCGCCATTGTGAGGTTGTTTTTGCTTGCAGTACTTTCAATTGGCATGCCAATAAAAGCAAGGCAACAAATATACTCACCGTACTATGTAACCCGATAGAGACAACGGTGATAGCCATTCCTATTATGGCAATACCGTTTAAAATCGAATTGCGTACGCCTGTTTGTTTTTTTACTATGAGTAAACCGTGCCATAAAGCAAGTAAAACCATTAATGTATTAAAAGGTGTACCGAACTTAGTAATTGGCAATAATGTCAGCAATAAATAACATAGCGTAATTAGTAAAGCGTTAATACTCACTGAGCGCCTCTAAGCATTTTATTTTATGTAATTGACCAAGCGCAGTATTAAACTGCTGTGTACCAAGTTTTAATGCATATGCTTGCTCATTTTCTTCAGCTTGTAAAACTAAGTAACATAACTTTGAAAGTCGTTCTTCTATTGTGCCTTGGAGTTGATCAAAATCAAAGCCTAAGCAATGAGCACTATCATCGCCCTCATAGTCTTTTACTAGCAACTGCTCAGTTTTAGCGTAGTGCCGCCAAGAAACGCGATGCATACTCATGCCTAATTGATAAGGTATTAACTGCTTAAACTCGTCATTAGACTGAGCTGTTGTACTGTTCAAATCACTTTGTGTAGTGCTTGCAAACAATTGATGCTGTTGTGAGTCAGAAGTGGGGTTTGGGTAGCTAAAAATGTACTTATCACTATATAAATAACTCCACACAGTGACCAAACCAAATGGAAAGTGGCTCACAAACTTGAACGCACCGAGTTGATGTTTTCCTCTTGTATAAGACAAAGGGGTTGCAATCATTTGCCGTTGTTCAATATGTGCAACATGTATATGCGATAATAAGTATTGATGCTCAATATGAAAATCAAAGAGCTGATTTTTATTGAATACTTCAAAAGTAACAAAGGGGGGGTTTGACAGTGCGCAGAAGTAATTGAGGCTAATTTTACCTGTGTGCCACTTAAATTTAAGTATCCGTAAAGCAGTGCAACAATTAGCAGCATTGCCATTAAATATGAAACGCCAAGAAGTAGGTTGTTTTGGTAATTAATACCAAGTAAAAAATTTAAAAGGCTAACCGCGATAAAGCCAACCCCCATCGTTGATGGCAAAACATATATTGTATTATGTTTTAATAATATCGTGTTTGCGCTATGTTTCTTACGCACAAATCGTGAAAAAAACCCAAAGATCAAAGTGGTATTGCAACCTCTGATAAAATGTCCGATATGGTAATATCTTGTGAATGGCAGGGTATATTTAAACGGTGGGCCGCAATACTTGTAAAAACAGCTTGTACGTCATCTTGTGTCGCGTAATTTCGTCCATCCATCAAAGCCCATGCTTTTGCTGCATTACCCAAAGCAATACTTGCTCTTGGTGATAACGGATCGCTAAACTTGCCAGACTCTCGTGTGTAGCGCACTAAAGCAAGAATATAATTAACTACGGCAGGGGAGAGTTTGACCTCTGCTGCTTGTTTTTGTAATAAAATTAAATCCTCTTTATTAACAACTTGCTTAACAGCAACCGACATATGTTGCTTTATACCAAGAATGAGCTTTCTTTCAGCTTCTTCACTTGGGTAACCTAAACTAATGCGCATAAAGAATCGGTCGAGCTGAGACTCGGGCAGGGGGTGTGTACCCGCTTGATGTAAAGGGTTTTGAGTGGCAATAACAAAAAATGGTTCGGGCAATTCATGACTAACACCATCAACAGTAACTTGTCTTTCTTCCATCGCTTCGAGCAACGCACTTTGTGTTTTTGGGCTGGCTCGATTAATCTCATCCGCGAGCAACACCTGGCTAAAAATAGGCCCTTTATGAAAACTAAACTTATGTTCGATATTATTAAAAATGGCAGAGCCAATAACGTCTGCTGGGAGTAAATCGCTCGTAAACTGCACACGTTGGTAGCTTAGACCGAGCACATCAGCAAGGCCATGAGATAATGTGGTTTTACCCATGCCAGGTAAGTCTTCAATAAGCAGATGGCCTCGACAAATCAAGCTACAAACCGCAAGCTTAATTTGTTGTTCTTTACCAAAAATAATGTGAGACAGTTGTGCTGTAATATTTGATATTGATTCGATCATGCTATTAGTTCTATACGCTTTAAGACGGTATCGACTTTTTTAGCATTAAATGGTTTTGCAATAAATCCTTTAGCGCCAAGTTCCCAAGTATTCTGAACGTTTTCTAAACTATTATGGCCTGAGCACATAATGACATGTGTGTGTGGGTAATGATCATTTATAAACTCTAAAATTTGTGTGCCATCGGTGCCGGGTAATTCAATATCAAGAAAGATAACATTTGGAGGGGTTTTGTTAAGTAGAGTTTTGGCAGATTCAAAGTCTTCAGACTCAAAAATCTCCTCAAAACCTAACTCTATTAATATGTTACTGAGGTATTCTCGGATATCTTGGGAGTCATCGATAATTAATATCGGTTCCAGGGGTTTTACAAATTCCATATAACGATACTTCATATTTTTTGTATAGAAGCATACTAAGTGATCCCAACATCAAGCTCAATAGTAATTGATGAGCAATGACGATATTTAAATCAATGAACTGATATCTCATGACCTAATATAATTATCAATGATCAGCTTTAATATTTTATTGAATGTATTAGCTAATGCAAAAACTGTTTCAATGCAGTCAAATGTCCGATACCGTCTAGTATTGGACATTGTGTGCATTTATAAATGATATCGCCTATGAAACATCATAAATAACATTTAACAGCCCATAATTTACGTTATGTTAAATTATATGATTTTGTCAGCACGTATGTTGGTTGCTCGCCTAAATTTATACTGTAATGGTGTTTTAGTGTAAGGGGTTGTTCATTTCTAGATTTGAGAGTGATTGAAATTTTAAGGTTTGATAGCTCTGAAGCCCCTATTAACTAAGGACTTCGAATATCCTAGCTTTAAAATTCATCAAAATCAAATTACGTTTGCTTTTAGACAAAAACCTATCAAACCATATCATTTCACGCTCATTTCTGATCGTAATACGTTTAGAATTAGATCACTATTCGCCATTTTTAATCGGGTTTAAATCAGTTTTAAACCGTGTTTAAAGCCACTTTAAAGTCTGTTTTAACTAATGAGTTTGAACCGCTACGATTCTGTTGAAGTCATCGGTTACTTGAATGGTCAGCGTTACGTTTTCGATGGCTAGCTTTATAACGCTTCTATTATATGTAGCGCTTCCTGCTGACTGGACTATTTGCATTAACTCTGACGCTTGCTCAAGACCCAATGCAGTGATCGCGCTTCTGATTGCTGACTCATCAACAACAACTAATGTGCTCGCTATTTGGTGGTCTTTACTGATCACAGAACTCAATACATTTGAATGCAAGTGGCCGATTGCTAGCATGCGACCATCATCTAACCGTTTAGACAATGCAACCTTGGCGGCTGCATTAGCTACCTGTTTTTTGAAGTAGCTTTCGCCTTCATTTATAGCATCATTGAATATGTCGATTGCTTTATCTCTAAATTCAGGTGCTAGCTGAGCTACGCTTTTACCTGCGGTGATGTCGGTACCCAACCACGCTTTACCCGGATTGTAATCCCAACCTATATCTATGCCTGGCAGTTTGCTTAATTCTTCTCCTGTAGCTGCATCTATTTGGGTAAAGTACTCCATATCATTTTTGAGAGTTTCTTCAGGCGTGATCGTCAGTCCCATACGTTCAATATCTTGCTTACTAACGCTCATTACTTTGCAGCGACAATTCCAGCCATTCGGTGGATAATGGGTATCCCAGAAATTATGTTCAATCGGTAATAAAACATAGTTCCACTTGTTATGTTGCGGACGAACGCGCGAATCACCAGCCGTCAGATATAATAAATACGGCCTTCTGTGCTTTATACGAGTTTGTTGCTCCCAACGTCCGGCTGCTCGCGCAGTGTTTTTGTTATTCTGGTAGATTGTACGCGTTCGCCAGCCTCGCTTTCCGTTGTATGACCACCCATGTCTCTTAACGATGTCATCAAACTCCTTTCTAAAGTCTGTAATCGTTTTTCCTTCAGATAGCGCCCGTTCGATTGAGTTCTTGAAGTCATTAACTAGTGCCGTTGTATTAGCGCCCGCAACAGTAAACGCACGTGCATTAACGTGACCTTGTAAGTCTTGATATGTGTTTGTAGGTACGCCTACTTTGCCTCTAAAGTAGGCTATGGCTTCTTTGAACTTGAGACCTATGCCATATAATGGCTCTGAGAACGCCATTACTGCCCTAACCTATTATTCATTTGGTCTTTTTTCTTTGAACCATCCGATGATCCGTAAAAAAAGTAAATGATAGTGGCGACTATGGTACCCAGCAAAAAGCCCTGAACATTGTCAGCAAATCGAATGCCTGAATCAGGCAGCTCTATAAAAGTGACGGATGTAATATAGAGTGCAGCAAAACCAGACCAAAACCACGCAAAGTAATAGATAAATCGTTTTGAAAACAAGTCTTCTTGGGTTAATGCTACTTTTTGCATGCTCCGAGCCGATTTACGGTCTTCAAATGCGAGTTTATCTAGCTCAAGAGCTTTGTCTAGTATGGCTAGATGCAGTTTTTGTCGTAGTTCGTCGCTATTTTCAAGCTTTGCAAATACCTCCCCAGGCTCAGGAGTACCTACGATATTCGACGCAATATTGACAACTTCTTTGGCTACCGCCGCACCATTATCGCCGCCAATCCAATTGCCAATTTTTTCATCTAGGCCTGTGAGTTTTGCTACGCCCAAAGCAATAGTAAAAGGATCCATGATTCTGCCACCTCACAACTTAGCAATATCAAGTGAAACGGCGTTGTCGTTGCCGTGATCATCTTGTTTGTAAAAACGAATGAAACGACAACTGTCTATAGCTGTTACAGATTCAGCGAGAATATCCATAGCGCGCTGCCACTTGCCCGTGTCATCAGAGATTTCAAGCCTGCGTAAGCTTAATATACGCTGTGGGTTGATAGTTCCTTGCTTATCAGTAGAAAACACCTTATTTACGATGGCTCGAATGTTCTGATTACCGCCTTCTGTCCATTCGTCTAAGCATTGGTCGATTAGTTCTTTGGCAAGCTGTAGCTCTGGCCCTAGCTCAATTCTTTCTTGAGACTGTATTTTTACAGCCAGTTTGTTATCGAAAGAACGTAGCGTGACATTGCCTTTTTTACCACCTAGGTTAACGCCGTATTCTTGAGCCAGTAATTCCATAAACTCGTCTGCTTGCTCCATTTGCAACCTTTTAAACGCTAAAAGCTCCGCTTGTTGTTTCTCAGCCAATGCAACAGCGCTCTTTACAAATTCATCTTTTATTAGGTCGGTTTGTTTTATGTTTGCAATGGCTACTAGATTGCCTTTGCCATCTTTCATAAAGCCTTCAGGTACATCAGTCATGGCGTATCTCCGTCGAATTTGCTTCATCCATCCCCTTTAAAAACTCAAGCTCAAGTGCTTGTGAAAGCACGTTTTTAAGCTCTGTGTCGTTTAGATCAGGAAAAGCATTTAGAATGGTTTGTTTCAGTTCGGGTAATGAGTTCGCGTTTTGTGCAAACGCATAAATTTGTTCAACTTGTTTGCTGGTTACAATGTCGAACTCATCAAATGTGGTCACATCCATGTGTGCGTTGTCCTCGCCTGCAAAATCCTGTTTTGCAGCACTGGCTATACCCTTGCCATCGTCCTTTACTTCCAGTAATTCTTCGTCTTTTTGTGGTCGAGGTACGCCTAAGGTGCGGTAAACATAATCAACACCCACATCAACTAATTTGGCCGTTTCTTTTATCGTGTTTACAGACTCTAAGTTGATTTCTTTACGATCACGAAATACGTATTTCGGAGCTGCGCCCCCGTCAAAGTTGACCTGGTGAATAGTCTCTAAAATTTGATTGCGGTAACTAGCTACCAACGCCCTATCAGCTCTTTGGTTTTCACCAGCGCGTTTAGCATGAGTTTCAGAAGCGGCCCGCGCTCCGCCATTGTTTTGCTCAGTTGCGAGAGTTTGCGATGTAATAGCTTTACTCATTTCAGAGTTGCAAAGTTGAATGAGTTGGAGCTGTACAGGTTCGCCTGAAATTTTGCTTTCTAGTATTTCAATGCTGGTATCATCAGGAATTGTTGCGATCCCGTCTGTTATCAGCTTTGCCAACCCTTCCATCAGCTTGTCTACTTCATTGTCTTGAGTGCCTACCGGGTATTTACCGATAGGAAATGGCACCCCAAACCTTTCGCACAGTTGCACAAAAAACTTGAATCCCCCGTGTTTAAAGGTCCACGGCCAAAAACAACTGCTCAATAACGCAATACCATATGGGTTTTTGCTCGATGGCATATGGCGCACACAGGTCCAGCGGTGCTCATGAGTTGGCTCGCCTTGGGGATTTTCTTTTGTTTTTACTAGCAGCTCGTGATCAGCATTGAAAGCAAATCGACTCGCTGGCCATGTTTGTATGCTTGAAGGGAGCCAGCCATTTTCTGACTTAACAAACTTGCCTAGATGCGTGACAGAAAAACCATACAAAATAGCGCTATAGTTGTGCCAGTCTGCGTCCATCCACTCAGTATTAATGCATGGGCGCTTAGCAAAAAATGCTTTTGCTTGCTCGTAGCTTTTTAAGCTTGCAGCATCGTCTGCACCAGGAATTAACTCGGCATTAAATGCGAACATACCAGCGCGTAAACTACGTAGCTCACCAATTACGTGCGCATCACGCGCAATTTCGTCATATATTAATGCCGACTTACCAGCCCTGCGCAAAATAGGGTCTGGGTTTGGTAGCTCCCGCATTAAACTCCATAAAGCGGGGTCACTTTGCGACATATTAAATAGTTGTTGAAGCTTGCTATAGCTTTTAGACGATAGCCTTGGTTTAGCCATGATAGCCCTCGATGTTTTTAACGACTTTTGTACTGCGGATACGCGGCAATCCACCTGCCCCAGTGCTTGCGATCATCCATAAAATGTCTAATGAGCAACTTAAGTCGTAGTGGTGGCCGCTTTGCTTTTCAGGCCAGTTTTCTAGCTCATCCAAAAGCAATGTACAGCGTGATTTAAACGCTATTTGAGCGGGAGAATTAGTAACGTATGGCTCAAGTGCGCCAATGCGCTCTTCCTGCGATATACTCGATGTGACGCCTCTAAGCGGCAGTGCAACGCCCTTCTCTAGGCCCCGCTTTATGTAGTCTTGGCGCATATACTCAAACGCCGAATTGTTTTCAAACCCCCAAACTAGGCAGTTATATTCGCGTTGTAGGTTTATTAAATCTGTCAGTAGCTTACTGGTACCGCGAACACGCCGACTCTCATATTCAACATGAAGCTTTTGCAGCTCACGACAGAAAAAGCCCACCAATAATGCGCTAGGGTCCGCCGTACTGGTTTTGCCCATACTTGGGTCACATGCGCCATACGGTATCCATAGCTTGAGTCGGTCAACCCAAAACTCAAACTGAAAAAATATCTGCTCTTCGTCTGACTTGGCGATCCCTTGCATTTCGCGGTTAAACTCGCGTTTATTTGCAGCCCACATCGCCATTAAATCATAAAGGGAACGTACACATGGCCAAGACGTTTTGGCTCCTTTGCTCATTGCCCGTTTGTTTTTGATCCAAAACTTAAATGAGGGTTTGTCTTCTTTGGCTACCGCTTTACCCTTAGTAGCTGCATTTTTCTCAAACTCTTTGTCTTTGTGTAACATGAGTTCACGGCATTCATCCCAAAGGTCCATTCGCTCAGGAAACTGGCCAATTGCTTTAAAGCGGTGAACAATATGACCTGGTGCTGATTCGGCTCTAGAAATTGGGTCGTCATTGTTTAGAACGGTGTTAACACCGAGGTATTTTACTGTGCCATCTGGTGGCCCTAGGTACTGCACTGCGGCTTCTAAAAATGCCCAACGATTATCACGTTCGGTTGCGGAGCGGGCTTCTTTATCTGTGATAATATCATCACCCAATAACAGTTTAGGGCGCGCAGCACCATGGAATGCGCCCCGTACTGATTGCTCAGCACCACGACTTTCAAATCTCACGCCCTGTGCCGTCATAAATTCGCCTATTTTCCATAGGGCGCTGGCTTGGCATAATTCAGGAAAGTCTAGTTTAAGGTTGTTGTTATTGAGCAGCTCGGTTTTTACCACTTCGAGTGTTTTAGCGGGCATTTTTGCTTCAGCGCCAAAGAGGATCACAAAATCAATGAACAATGATGGCTTTGGTAATCCAGTTTCTTTACGTATTTTTTCATCTTGAAGCAATGCCAAGGCAGCCACATAGACAGGTGCAATTTTTACTGCAAGTGTTGATTTACCTTCACCACGGGGGGCAACAAACCAGTTCTTCCAGCCATTGCTGAGTGTGAGCGCTTCAGGAAACCATTTCATGAAATAATCTTGAAATTCAGACGGTACCTGACCATCATCTAGCCACATATGGTGCGGAAAGTACGTGTACACAAAATACTTAAAGTCACCACTGAGTACGCGCTTTCTACGAGCCTTTATGGCTTTAGGACTCGGGTCGATATTACGTTGTTTAGCCTCAATATCACGCCGCAAACTAGCCGTAATTTTGTCTATTTCATCTAAAAACTCTTTGCCTGAAATATCCTTTGCCATTACTCGTCAAACTCCGAATTAATGACAGGGCCAAATGCGGTCAATATTTCCGCCAATGCGGGGGTAAAATCAGAAAAGTGGCTATTACAGAATGTTGCAAGTTTTTGGCACACCTCAACAGCTACCGCGCGCTTAGCAATTGCACCGTTACCACCTCCCACTTTCATTACCTTGCTCATCATATCAGTGAGAGAACTCAGTATTTTTGTTCGCTGATCAATGGTTAATGAGTCTTGCTCAGCTTTGAGTAAGTCAAACGTCGCAGCGATTTGGATCGTGAACTCTTCAAGAAAGTCGGTAGCAAATTCGCCTATGGGGCTTTCTGATTTTCTTGATGCAGCGCGCGCTAAATCCCAATTGTCCCCCGCTTTTCGGCTATCACTTTTCCAACGCCTAGCAGTGGCTTCAGGCACGCCATGTGTTACCGCTGCAACGGTTAGCGACAGTAAATCATTAACATAACTATCGCGGACTTTGTTACGTTTTTCTTCTGAGTGCGCCATAACTAACCACCCATTTTTGCGCGCAGAACTTCAGAAACTAAATAAACAGCAAAACCAGCTGAGCCACCGTAGCCAGCTATTTTCAGCCGAATATTTGTGACCTTAGTTTCTACTTCAGCTATGCGCTTTTCAGTTTTTTCAACACGAGCGGTGAGGTCGATTTTTATATCTGTCACTTCTTTCAATATGGCGCTTTGCGTTGCTTCTATTTGGCCAATTGAGTGAAACAGTTTGTTTTCTTGCTCCGGGGTCATAGTTGCCACTCCCCCGTTCTGATCTGAACAGCTAGTTGCTGCGCTCGGTCACCTACTTGCTCTGCCCAGCGTGAATCTAACATTTCAGTTGATGCGGTTTCCCAGTCACCAGCTTC
The DNA here is from genome assembly GCF_054966645.1 of Pseudoalteromonas sp. SANK 73390. NCBI lineage: Bacteria > Pseudomonadati > Pseudomonadota > Gammaproteobacteria > Alteromonadales > Pseudoalteromonadaceae > Pseudoalteromonas > Pseudoalteromonas sp. SANK 73390. The sequence continues at coordinate 56,127 of NZ_ARPN01000103.1, read as the reverse complement.
TAGTGCTGCGATGGTTTTTTTAAAGTTGAGTAGCCCAGAAATGCCCAGGTTAAACGCCATGTTAATGATTGCGCCTTTTCGGGGAGGGTTGCATTTTGAAAGGTCAATTCTCAGCTCAACCAGCCGAGTAAAGTGGTTAATATCGTTGTTTAGAAGGTAGTCTATCTCATCATCAGACAAGCCGCGTGTTTCGAGGTTTCTGCCAACACCGGCAGAGATATAACCACCAGGGCAAACATAAGCAATGTGCTTTTTGCCTTCGTGGTTTATCAATTGCTGTTTAAGCTTTTCCATACCATTGCCCATAAGTGGTTAATTGCATGGTTAGTTTGGCAGTTTGGGTAGCGGAAATTAGCTGTAAAACGTTTTACACAGTGCGTGTTTGGTGGGCTTATTTAGACTAAATTAAAAAACGACCTACTGCAATCATGGTCGTTTCAAGTGCGTTTAAACATGGTTTAAAGCGAGTCTAAAAACGGTGAGTTATCTACCTCTCCTATTGCGGATGCCATAACGCTAAACGCTGTTAATGCACCGTCAAAACTAGATGAGGTTGCAATGTACCCACAATTATCGCATATGATACTAAATTGATAATGTTTTACTGTGTATAGACAATCGGGGTTGTTAGTCCCGCAGTCTGGACAATTTACCTTCTTAAGTTTCGATGGTTTTACGCCTAACGCGTCTAGTTTCGCTTTAATGCTTGGTGTTTGTGCACTCATAAATCTTCTAACCCTAACTCTAAGCGAGGCAAGTTTGCGTAGATCTGGTCGGCATCAGTCACGACACCTCGCAGCTCACAATGATTTACGACGTTACCAGATACAGCTTGGTATTTTTCAGCAACTAGTCGAGCTAAATCATGCTCATCAATTTCAGCTACACCATATAACTCATTGGTATCAATTCGTGCATCTTTCCAAAGTAGTACGACAAATGTATCCATTTAATATCCCTCCATGCTAATTTCTGACTCTTCTTCGCAATGTTGACATTGAACATTCCCAGTACTTAATTCTTCTAAAAAAACCTCAGTACCCTCTTCACAATGAGGGCATCTTGCAACAACATTGAAGCTTGTAATTATGGCTTGTTCGCTCATCTCAACTCTCCTAACTCTTTTTTCGCTTGGGCCAGTTCGTCGTCTAGGCCCATCAGTGGTAGATTTAACTGCAATCTACCTTGAATGTATTTTTGTGAAATGTTCAGTGCTAGCTTGTAGTGAAACTTGCTTGGTTTATCACTCCACGCTAGCTGCTGAGCGGTTAAATAAACAATATTGTTACCATTCATAGGGGTAACTCAATTTGCTTGTGTTTATCCCCTTTTTGGTCGAGCCACAGTTCTATTGCCTGTTGGTCTAAACCCGTTTCGTTCAATATCCCTGTAATACGTTGCCGAGTTAAACCAAAGCGCTCTACTAGCTCGTTGATGTGTTCACCATTGTTGTATGCCTCTACAATTTGTTGGTTTCGTAGCTGTGCCAGCACCTTTCCGGGTGTTGGAATTTGATAATTCTTAGCCCCGTGGTTTTTGGCTATTTGCAGCGACAATTCGCTACCAAATATGCGACAAAACTCATGTTTGTGTGATGGCTCTACGGGTATATAAAACGTCTTGTTTTTATGCTGTTTTAATAGCGACAGCGCCTTTTCAACACCCAGTATTTCAACAAACTGGCGTACACCGTGGGGCAACAACTTAATGTCGATGTATTGTTCAGTCGTCATCGAGAAGCCCGTCCAAACTGTATGCTTTATCAATTGCTCGTTTGTCTAGCTCGTCTTCAAGCTGCCAGCGCTTACGGCAACGCTTAACATCTTTTGCACTGGGTGGGCGTGAGCCCACGTTTTCGGTGTATGGTTGATTGACCGCAAACTTATTAAACTCGTTGGTTGTGTCCATCTGTTTGCCCTCTTGCTAACCAGTTCTTGAGTATCTCGATCAATGTTTGCCAGTGGCTTTTTGCTTTGTATAGCGACTGGCCGTTGGTGTACTTAGCGCAAAACGTGTCACAGGCTTGCTTGCTATCAACATCAACAAGCCCCTTTTTTGCTAGCAGCCCCCACAGGCGGTAAATGTGGCGTAGCGCTTCAGGTAGCGCGGCTTCTCTTTTTGGCTTGGTAGCGTTCATACCGCGATAGCGCTTTAACAACTGTTTTTGCTCATTGAGTGTTAGTTTTTTACAGGTAGAAACCCGATAGCGACTTACTTGCAATACGTTTTGACGGTGTGCGTCATCGCTAATATGCGCGTAGCGCTGAGCTGCTTTGATTTGTTGAATGAGGTTCATTAGGCCACCTCTTCTATAACAAAATCAGGTAGTAAGCTGAACTTTTTGATTTTTACATCCCACTCTTTCCAGTCAGACTCGTACAGTGCTGCTATGTCGCTATAGCGCTTGGTAAATTCACTGGTAAAACTTACCGATGAATTAACCTTTTCAAACCGCTTGCACTCATATAGCTTAGCGCCTAGCAGTATTGCGAATGCCGCTTTAGTGTTACCGTTAACGCTGTCGAGGATTGTGCCGTTGGGGTCGTACTTACCCAGTGTGCTCAACATTCTGGCGTTGTTAATGTTGTTGTTAATAACGAACTTGGCACTAAAAAAGCCCTCGTTAATTTCTATTGAATATGGCATGTTATTTATTCCTGTTGATTAGCCTTGTTGCAGCAAGGCTTTAACTTACTTAAGGTTTAAAATGGACTTCAAAGAAATGGCTACCTATTGCGGCGAAATAAAAGCAGCCCTTGTAAGTGCTTTATCTGCTTCGCAAACCAAAAAGCTACGACAAATAGTTTCACGAATGTCTTCACATCAATATATTGAGGCGACAACCGTGTACAGGCCGCAGTCGCTGGCTCTTTTAGAAGCACTTCTAGCAGCGGCTCCTGCTGGAATAAGCAACGACGAAACTGCTCTTGCTGATGTTCTAACCTTTGTGCCTTCGCTTGACGACGACGCTGAGCAAGTTCGATTTTATGTGGTTGTATGCCAACTGAACCAAGCTGAGCAGTTTTACAACGAGCTGGCTGAAGCATCTCAGGTGGTCGATCACATGGTTCGTGATGTTGATCGCGTTCTTGCTGCATCATTTGTGTGGCAAAATCTACAGAATTCTGATTATTACTATTGGCCGTTTGAGGGAGAACCCCCTCAAGAGCCTGAGCTTCTATTAACGTCTGGTGTTCATTAGTCATGATGAGATCCTCAAATAGTTGGTTTGTTTAAAATCGCTGAGAAGATTGAATTGACCATTAATCGGTCGACCTTCTTATTCGGGTTTTTGCGTATGTGAGTAAGCAAATGTGGCAATAGGTTTTCGACCAACATACGTGCGTTACCCTCAACGCGTTTGTGTAGCCATTGCCACCATTTTTCGTTGTCTTCAGCCACTTGAATGGTGTTTTGGGTAAGCTCAAAAAATAGGGTTTTTATGTCAGTAACAGGTAATTCACCAACGGGGCTTGGCCAAAAGCACACACGGCTTGAAATAAGCTCGTAACGCTCTTCGCTTTGTAGTTTGTCAATCAGCTTAATGTTGCCAACAAGCACAACACCTACGCGCGCTTGGTCTGAAATGGTCCGTAGTGGGTCAAGCGCGTTAGGGCGGCACTTGTCGGCCTCATCTAAAATAATCAAACGCTCAGAATCTTTTAGCGCATTGATGATTTTTTGTATGCGCTTGTAGTTAGAGGCTTTAGGAATACCCAATTGAATCGCTAGGCTTTCAAGAACCTGTGTTGATGCGGTTTCTTCACTGCCGTATATAAGCAATGCATCGTCGTGATCATCACAATAGCGCTCAATGCCTTTGGTTTTACCCAGCCCCGCTTGACCAGCAAATACGGCTATACGGCGGCGGTCACGGGCTTGCTCACACGCCATTTTAATTAAGTTAGGTACGCTGGTTTGTACAAATGGCACCTCACCGTAACGTATACGTATTGGCTTGCTTTCAGCGGTTTGTACAGGCTCAGCCTCTTGAGCATCTAACTCGGCCGCAGGTTCTAAAATGGCCCAAATTTCGTGTAAATATTTAGCAGGGTTTGCAGCATACTTACCGTTTAACAATTGGCTGATCATGCCAGGGCTTTTACGCAAACGACTAGATAACGTGCTGCTTGTAACCCCTTGGCCGCTTAGTTCTTTGGCTTGCATACGCTTTTTAATGCGCGCTAGTACGAGTTTGTCGTCTTCAGAGTAGGTGTTGCTGATAGCTGACTCATCACCAAAGTTTTCAGCGTCAAAGTCGCCAAAAAAATGCTGCCAAAGTTTGTCTAACACCTTTTTAGGGTTTATTGGGCTTTGGCCGTTTAAAACAGTGTTCACTTGGTCTAATGGCCAGCCTAAGCAATATTCTGTAGGGCTGATGTTAAACAGCTCAATCTCGGCGTTTAAAATGGCCACCTGCTTTTGCTGTAGCTCGCTGTAGTGCGGTGTAAATTTCATTTATTCGTCCTCCAATACAAATACTGGCTCGGGCTTGTGTTCGTCCAAATCCACAGAAAAATCGTTAATGTCTAGGTCGTAGGTTTGCGGTTGTTTTTGGGTCAGTGCGTTGGTGTCGGCGGCGAATACTTCAACTGCTTCAACATCAACAATTCGCGTAAGCGAGTCTTCACGCTCAACTTTGCGGATGGCTTTGAACAAGCGCTTTTTACGGTTGTGCTTGCGCTCTAACCTACGTTGTTCGATACGTGAATCAGGCACGGCCTGCACTTTCGATTTGAGGTATGCAATCATCAAAAACTCACCTGTTAGCTCGTACAGGTGTATTTGGTCGTCTGACTTCATGCTGTAACCGGCAATAAGTTTTTGGCCGTTAAACTGGAATAGGTAATCTGCTTTGTAGGTGCGTTTATCGTGCACAACTTGGCCACGACGTACGTTAACTTCAGTTTTAGTTAGGTAGTCAAAATCAACGCTGGCAGGCTTGCTTTGCTCAAAGTTTTCGTCCCACACTTGGTTGCGTGTTTTACCCTTTTCCTCTGGGTGCTCGCTGTTGTGGTATTCGTTTAGCCACGCTTCAAATACGGCGATCCACTCTTGCAAAGTAGGTAGTTTTTGTTTGCCTTGCTTAACTTCCTTCAGGTACTTAAGCAAAAAACGGTTATCGTGATCTTTACCGCAGTACGTAGGAAACTGTTTACCTACGTTCTCTTCCATATCTAGAAAAAACCGCTCTATCCATTTAGCTCGGGCATTGCCTGGTATCGCAAAAATGGGTTCAATATCCAACTGAGCATATACGCCGCAGTTTTCATCACACATCATGTGGTTTTTGTAGCCCGAACCATTATCGACGTAAATCATGTGTGGTTCGTGGTTTAACTCTTTTATTGAGTCAGTGAGAGCGCGTAGTGTTGCTTGTGAGTTTTCAGCAATGCTTAAATCCCATGCGACTATTTTGCGGCTACGCACATCTTGAAACGCTGTGAGTTCATAGCGGAATGACTCGCCACTTTCACTGTGTTCTAAATGAACATCAATCGTGTGGCCATCGCCGTTATAGATAAACCCAGCGGGTATATTCGACGTTGTGCGTAACTTAAAGTCTTTGTGCTTGTCGTTGTAAATTTTGTTACCGATGCGGTACGGGCTTTTTGGGCCTAAGTCGTGTGGCATTTTGTTAATAAAGCGCCTAACTTCTGCCGCTGTGGTTTTGTAGCCCTCTTTGTTGAGCGTTCGTGAAACCAGCGCAAAGCTAGGTGAATTTGGGCAATGGTAAAATTCTAGAGCCTTTGCAGCCCATAGAGGTGTGGCGGCTACCCTGCCCTTGTTGTTTGGCAGCAACCCCTCAGTGCCATTTTCTTTGTAAGCATTGAGCCAGTTAAACGCTGTTGCTCGTGTGGGCACTTTGCCAAGTGCGGTTATCGCGTTATGCATCGCAGGCGAAACAGTGCCATTGTTAAACGACTCAATTAGCGCTAAGCGTGCGTTATCTGTGCTTAAGTTACTCGCAATTAAGTGTTTAACTACGGTTAACCTGTTTTGCGCTACCTTTCGTGCTTTATCAGTGGCTTCTGCCCAAGTTGATTTACACTCGGTAGACGGTAAGTTATTAAACTTAATAACGGCTGGGTGCATTAGTTATCCCCCTTGTTTAAATCGAGTTTAAAGCTCTCTAAAAGGCGCTCGCGCTCTGTGTCTACGTATTGCCACTCGGCATCGTCAAACTGTGGTAGGTTGTCGATACCCTGCACGTGATCGCCAAATTCCATATGTATTTGGCCGAGCATGGTGCCAATTTGGGTGTAGATGCTGGCGTAGGCGTGATGTACAACCTGTGCTGCACTTATGCGGTCTGTTAAATCGAGCGAGCGTAGTTCGCACAGTTGGCGAATCCCCATTTGCGCTTGTTGAAGTGCTTCGTTTAAAAGCTCGGTATGTACAATCGCGTCTTTGCGTATCTCGCTAATAAAAATCGGCATATCAAAGCGGGTTGTTGGCGCTTTGCGCATGCGCTCGTTTTCAAGCTCGTTGATTGTGTGAGCGAGCGTGTCTTCTAGCTCGGTTTTTTTATCGATCAGCTCTGCGACTTGTTCGCGAATATTTGTACTAGCGGTTTCAGCCAGCACTTCGTAGTCTTCATCGTCCAACTCTTTAAGTGTTTCGATAGGGACTTTGGTTAGTTCGGTAAGTTGCTTTTGGGACATATTCAAAAGCGACACCGTGTCGCTTTTGCTCTTTGGTAACTTCATGAGCATTTTTGATACAGCCATAGCACGTTGCGCTGTTCGCTTGTGAATGCCCCTTTCTATTAGCAATTCATTAAAGTGGCCGTGGCCGACCTGAGCTTTAACATTTATGAGAATAAGCCCCATTTCCGCCGCATCACTAAATTGGCGATTGGCTAAATGGGTAACTCTATCCATGCAACCATCGATAGATTCAGGCATAACAACATGTAATGTGCCTGCGTATTTGTCGATTTGATGCATAATCTCATCAGCCGACTCACCACCAACCATGGCAACTAGCTCTTTACTCATAGCAAACCCCAAATTTTAAGCAGATCTTGGTCTTTGATTGTCATGGTTTTTCCTTAATTAATACTTGGGGGTGAGTTCGTCTAAGAGGGTTTGCTTTTGTATTTTGAGCCGCTCAATCTCAACATCAAACTCAGCGGACTGTTGTAGTTTTTGTGCACGTTGATCAACGGCTCTATACATTAACGGCTCAAGTAAAATGTTTGCTGGCTCGATGCTCTTAAGCGCCCATATAAGAGCAGGTAAATAATGGATTGGCATATAATTAGGTTGGCTCGGTGCTAACCATTTATTCAGCTTCGTATCATCTACTTCACATTCCACAACTTTTAACGCCTCATTCATGCGAGTCGCTAGCCCGTGTCTAGAAAATCCGCTTCTACGAGAGCAGGCATTAACACAATGAGTAAACTGATGGTAAACGTCACAATCAGGTGGTAAATCAGAGCACAATATGTCAGTCATTAGTTCTGTAAGCTTCATAGTAAAAATCTCCGAAAATTAACCTAGATTTAACTTAGGCCTAGAGCCATGCTTGGCTTAGGTACGGGTTTTCCTGCTTTGATGGCGCTTATGACTTCTGACTTGCGAGAGGTACGATCTTTTGGACCTCGTTTATTCTTTTTGACGTATAAGTCTCCAAAAACGGCTTCTATGGATCTGTCTAACGAAAGGCATATAGCTTTAGCAACTCTTTCTGATTTGGATAAGCCTTTAGCTACGTTTGTAACGTGTGAAGCTGATACTTCTGTCGCCTCCGCTATATCTGCGAGCTTCACGTCTACTTTTGTTAGTTCTGTCTTAATCTCTTCGAATGTCATTTTTTGTCTAGTCATGGTAAATTTAACCTTATGCTTAATTTGTTTTGGTAAATTACGTTACCGATATTTCATGAAAGAGATTAGTGGTAAATATAATTACCGTCAAGCGGTAACTAAATTTATTTTATTTAACTTAAAAGGTGTTGACGGTCACGATGCTTACCGATAGTATTTTACAGACAGACATTGAAAACGTGATTAGTCGCTTACGGGATAAATTTAAAGTAAGTAGTAATAGAGCGCTTTCTGAGCAGCTAGGCCTTTCACAAAGTGGAATTGCAATGGCTAAGAAAAAGGGTTCGTTACCGTATGCGGCGATTGTTAGTGCATGTATTCAGAGGCAAGTTTCGCTAGATGATGTATTTGGAATTGAAGCTGAACGAAACTCTGTCGATGGCTCTCAGAAAAAATTAGATGAATCTAAATGTGACAGTAAAGATACTGATTATTCTGTTGCGGATGCTGTAGCGGCAAATTCGCTAGTAGAAAAGATTCTAGATGACTTAATGTTTACTAAAAATTTACCAGCTGACAAAGAGCTTTTTATACGAGCCAAGTTAAGACCTGTTTTATTTAACAAAGTGTTCGAGTACCAGTTTAATGAGGTTATGGTTAAAACTGTTGCAGAAGGAGCTCTGGTTATGCTGTAAGGAAATTTAAATGAAACCTTTATCAAAATTGATATTAATTTTAGCTAGCGCAACTTTTAGCGCAAACTCTCTTGAAACCTTACCAGACAGAGCTGTGGTTGAACGTATGAATGCTGATTTGTTATTACCTAACGGTAGCATTCTAAACGTAGACGTTTCGTTTGACTGTGGAAGCGATTATCACAACACCGCCCTGATGGTTATGAGCGACTCTGGAGCAAGACTGCTAGCAGCTGCGTTTACACATTTATATGGAGAGAAATACGGGCAGCAAGTTATTGATGCATGGAATACTAAAAAAAATGCAGACGACCCACGAAAACCTACCTACCTTTTCGCTATTGCACCACGTGAAAAAGAATACACTTGGAAAAATAAAACCGCACAAAAGGTTCACAATAAATTAACTCATGGTACACTTGGCTACCATCAAAGTGAACGTCAACTTGTAAATGATAAGAATGATTTAGAAGAAGCGTTGGATATTCCTATTCTTGCTGCTGGATGTGGTACAAAGATTCATAATCCGCAAGCTGTACAATAACACTAGGAGCGCGGCTTTTTTAGCCGCATATTAGACGGAAACTACACCATGCGTGCTTTAACATTTTTGCTTGCAGTCCTATTTCAATGCATTTTTTTTAGTGCTTATGCTTTAGAATTACAACACCTTAACACTGTCACTCAAGACTCTAAAAACTTCATGTACTTTTCGTCACATGATGGTGTATATAGGTATGATGGAGAGCATTCGTTAAACGTGAGTGAGTTTAGCGAGCTACCAAGAGGAATGGTTAAGGATGTCCAAGTCGCAGAAGATATGAATATTTTAATAGCACTGTATCAGAATGGAGATTTGTGGACTCTCAATCTAACTGATCTATCAGTTAAAAAAATTTCAAATACAAATGCATACAAGCTAACCACGTTTAAAAACAAAGTTTATGCGATGGATGAAAGCGAGCTGACAGAATTTGATTTGAATACCTTTAAAGCTAAAGCTATTTTCTCTGGTAAAAAAAAGATCTTTGATATAGATGCAGGTTTTGGGAATGTATATCTAATAGCTAACGATGGACTATACGTAATTGGTGACTTGGGAATAAGGCAACTAGAAGCCGCTGAAATTAACAAAGGCGAAGTTGAAGCTACCCCTCATGGAGTCGTTTATACAAAAAATAGTAAATTACACTATCATTCACTAGCACAGGCTGTTTCAATAACAAATCCTACAATTGAAGACCCAGAAAATCTAACCTTCCAGATGCCCTACTTGTTATATTACACATCGCAAGGTCAGGTTCATGAAGTCAAATTGTCTACATTGGAAGTTAGTCGTAAAAATATTGCGAGTGCCCCACGCTCATACATCAATCTATATTCAGACAAAAATGACGTATTGTGGGGGCTAACAATGAATCAATTCATGCTTGTTGATGGTCAAAATAAAATAACAGACGTCAATCTTGACTCTCAATACAACTCAATTGAATATATTGATGGCAAGATTTGGCTTGGTACAAGTAAAGGGATGTTCACGCATACCAACCAAGGGCTTGTAAAATTAGATTGGTTAGACAACGCTTTACCAAAGCAGGCGTTTGATGTTACAGCTATCAAAGTCTTTGCAGGTTATGTTGTTATAGGTACTAGCTTAGGTGCATTTAAAGTTGATACTTCAAAAAAGCAGGCCTCTCTATTAAGTTCTGACTACATTATCAATGTATCAATCGTTGATGGCCGCTTAACATTAGCGACGAATAATAGCGGTATTATTCAATATAACAGCAGTTACGATGTAATTAGCTTAAATCATTTAAATAGTATTTTACCCTCTAATGAGGTTTTGAATGTTGATAAGTTTAACGGTGTAACTTATGTGAGCACATCTAATGGCTTAATGAGCTTTGATGAAATGGGAAATGGACAACTAGAATTTGATAAAGATGTACTAGTAACAGATGTTGAACAATTAGGCAGTGAAATTTATCTAGCTACGTATGGTAAGGGTTTATTCAGAAAGGTAGAAGGGGGTTGGCAACCAATTCCATCACCCAGCTTCATAATTGAGCTTAACGTTATACACAGTAAAATGTTTCTTCAAACAAATAACGGAATACACCGTTTAGATAAAGGCGCTGAATATACTGCCTCCATTCAAGGGACTCTAGATCATTCATTCAGTACAAATAGCATTCGCTACGTTGGCAATAAAATTTTGGCGGTAAGTGACCGCGGGTTACTGACTATTTATGATGATAAAGATGACGAACCAACACCAGTAAAAATAGTGTTTACTCAGTCAAAGATTGGAACGCTAACAGGCGCAAAGCTTCATACATTAACTGGCGATTGGTTAAACATTGCAGTTTCAGCATTTGACTATTACTCAGAGAAGAAAGGTACGTACCAATACAGGTTAGATCAAGGTGATTGGATCATGCTGAATTCTCCTATGCTCCAATTAAATGGCCTGCAAGAAACATATCATAAAGTCGAGTTCCGATACCTCAAAGGCAACAGAGTTAGCGGAATTACGAGTTTTGAATTTAAAGTTCCTGTTGCTTGGTATGCTTCAAGTTTCGTGTTGTTTGCATTGTTGGGAGTAATAGCGTTACTTGTAACTTTCTTTTTTAGTGCACTATATTTCTGGGTTCAGAGCTTTCATAAGGTTTATAGGAAAAACCAAACACAATTCCAGCAATCAAGAGTTACTCAGGCAGTCGTTAATTTAAATGCGGCCAAATCGCTTTGCGGAGGGGATGAAACGATGTTGTCAGAAGGCTTAGTAAAAATTCAGGACACCTTAGATTGCCTCGAACCGATGGCCCACGGCGGCGCAAGCTTAGGTGAAAACTCATTATCGGCAGGGCTAAACTTGCTACAAATTCAGGCATCTATGCAAGCGGTTATGGATATAAAGTTTAGGTTTACTATAGGTGAAATGAGGTTGGACGCGCAATTAGAACGAGACATTTACTCTGTGCTATACCACTCAGTTAAGAATGCAATTGAGCACTCTAATGCGAATAACGTTACTGCTAGCTTGTTACTACAACGCGATAGTATAGAAGTTAGTATTGAAGATGATGGTAAAGGCATACCGCTGCGCTCGCGTTGTCACTTTGGTACTGGGTTTTACACAATTCGGCAGATAGCTACGGCATATAATACAAAGCTGAAAATCAAGTCTGGCCGCTCGGGTACTTCTATTTTGCTTAACTTTCCAATCGTTGAGCCAAAGCCCTTAAATAAGCAGTCAAGCGGCCAGCAGGTAGTCAGCTTTTAGTGTCTATCGGTTTTAATTTGTAGGTGCAAACGTCGTGTATACGTCATCAGCTTTTCGAACTACCTCGCCTAGCTGATTTACTGTGAGTAACGACTGTTCTCTTTGCACGTAAACTTCACTCCCTTTAACCCTTCCACCATATGAGTTTGTTGCTGTGTAAGTGATAAAGTGACACCAGTAACCATAGTCAAATTTAGGCGAAATATTATCTGTAAAATCCATGTTGCTGGCATAACACTTATAGCTATCTACACTAAGCACCTTAAGTGACTCTGGATCTTTAAGAGATGATGGGATATATGCATAAGCTGACTTGGTTACTGCCTCTTTCTCTATTACATTTGGATATTTTAACTGAGCAGTAGCACTATATATACTTTCTGTTGATTGACAGCCATTCAGTAGCGCGGCTGTTGTGATCATAAAAATTACACGTTTCATTTGTAGATTCCTTCTGTTGAGTATCAATGTAAATAAGTTCTCAGGTTGGATACTGCAACACTCCATACCTTATTAGCGATTTCTTCAAATCCATTAGCCTTACAAAATGCAATGGCATTCTGCCCCGCCATTTCAACTGCAATATGTTCAATACCAAACTTAGGCGCAACTGACACAAAGAACCTGAGTAAATCGGTGCCGTGGCCACGGCGCGTTTTATCAAAATAGATCCTTGCTATCACTAGACTATTTGCATTGTAAACTTTGTAGTAGTCGGGCTTGTAACGAAGGTAAAGCTCCAATTTGCTGCGCCTAACATCAACAGTTTTACCAAAGCTTGTAACATCGGCTGGGTCTGTTTTATAGTTAAAACGCGCTTTTAAATAGGTGTTTAACTCAGCGTTAAATGCTGATATTTCGGGGTATTCATCCATTAAGTAACTCCCTGTTCTTCATCTTTCTTGCATAGCTCTCTATATGCGGCTTTTAACGCCACATATTCAGTGCTACTGTCTGTCAGAATGTCATTGATGTGGTTAACTTGCGCTCTAATGGATAGAAAGCCAGGGCTTTGATCATCTGCTAGGTCATGAAGTTCTTCTGATAATAACTTCTTTGCGTCCCAAACCGCGCGTTGATAGTCAATTTTGTCTACGGTATCAATAATTACTTTCAACAGCTCAGGGTTAGTGATCTTGTCTTGGTTGGCTAATGTGATCATGGCTGTGCGAAACGCCAACGTTACATAATGCACGTATATTCTTGACGAGGGTTCGTTGTAACCGACTTGCATTTGCAGCGTAGCCTCATGTAGTAGCGCCGCGTGATTTGGATAGCGCAAAACATTGTAACGCCACCGCACCAATTCGTGTTTATCAAATTTGCCCTTACGGTAGTAATGAACAAACACCGCAAAACCTACGACCAATAAAATCAGTGGCAGCGTGAACTTTGCAATTTGAGCATTATGCTCCATTTGTTTTTGTATCACTTCGCTATCTTCACTATCCGATGGCTCATAGGGGAAATTTGCTGAGGCTGTAAAAGTCATGCAGGTGAGAACTAAAATGATGAACCGCTTAAGCATGTAAAATCCTTGTTAAATAAAACCATGGAATTGTAATTTAATTGACAGTGCGTAGCAACGATGATGAGGATGATAGGTTTCAACTATTTTTAGAAATATACACTTTATTATTGTTTTTATTTCTCTACTTAATACTATTTGATTTGAAATTATACAAAACAAGGAAATTTATATGAGTAGACATGATAGTCGTTCAGATACGGCTGGTGCTTTTGCGTTTATTGTTCTTGCTATAGCAGCATGGGCTATATGGCAGTTTAAACAGTTAACTAATTTGCCATGGGAACTTAGTATCGAAGTGTTAGGGTACATTGTATTGTGCACAGTGTCTTACGGGGCGGTGCGTCTAGCCAGTATTTCAGTGACTATCTGGCCACTTTTGGTGTTTGGGATTTATTGCTCGTTATTCCCCGCGTTTGACTATTGGGGTGGTGTGTCTGATGAGTTGATACTTAGCCATGTAATAGAAAAGCCATGGTACACACTATGGTATGTAAAAGCCCTTATCTCAGTTGCTATTGTAGCGGGGGGGTACACTCTAGACAGTAAACGTCAAGAGTGGTTTTAGTTTGGTTGGGCGGTTAGTATTTAACCGCCCTTAAACCTACATTCAGTAACACCAACCACCCTTCTTACCCCCGTTTTTAAAATAACGCCTCAAACACGCTCTACGCGCTTTAAACTCATTTGCAGTAGTCTGGTTCATCTAAAAACCGTTTAAACAAATTTAAACGCCGTTTAAACACGGTTTAAACATGGTTGTGTGTGATTGTGTTGGGTGGGTTTGTGATTGGATGGTAAAAAGCGCGGCAGGAGTTACTTTGGTTGCTGTTATCCTTTTAGGGGAATCATGTCTATTATTAGTTTTCCCCTTGTGCCGTAAAATGATGTTCCTACTACGGTACCAGTTAAAGACACTATAAATAAAAGGACACCTTTATGCCAAATATAACCATAGAAACAGTTCAGGATATAATTAACAAAGCCCAATTAGCTTACTCTCAACCAAGAGAGTCTAGAATAACAAGTGGGACGGACATTTCTTTGGAGGAGCTATCTTCAATTTCAAAGGAAGAACAAGCACTAAAAGAAGCTGTAACAGCTCTTACAAAAGACGAGTTAGCTGAATTAGGTGCCATTATGAAATTGGGCAGAGGTGAAGGTGGAGAAACAGCTGAAGATTTTGACGATTTAGTGGCGGAGGTTCCTAAGGATATAAGAGAATATGCTAACTATATTTCTGATAAAGCTCCCTTAGCAAAATACCTTAAAGATGGATTAAGTAAATTGGGTATTGCAAATTAAAAAGCTACTCCAATCAATTTTTTGATACAGGCTAGTTTAAGCCTGTATCTTTTAAGTTAGGCGCTGACAGTTTGTGTTTTCCAGCTCTTTAATCCCATGAATCGCCGCCTGAATTGCTAAAACTTGATGAACTTGAGTTGCTTGATCCCGAATCGTAATGTGACCAACTTGGGCTACTGCTACTAGATGTATGCGAAACAGTAGACTCAACAGTGCGTGATGTATTGTCTGGTTTAGCTAAATCAACCCCAACACAATGGTTTGGCATGTGGTCTAACCCCTCATGAACAACGCTTTGTGTAACGTTGCCTGTGGTATCAATGAGTGCGTGGTGTAAATCTGTTTCGGTCACATGCTCCCCCGCTGCGTCAAAAACATCATCAACAATTAAATGCCAGGTTAACCACTCATTAGTTGCTGTGTGATAAACCTGCGTGCGACCCCCATGCACCCGTCGAAAACTAAACTCAGCTAGTTGGTATTGCTTTTTCGGCTTCTTTTTAAAGAGTTTGAATAGGTTAAACATTTTTTCTGCCCTTCTTTTTAGGTAACTGAATTGAAAATACGGGGATGTCGTCTTTGCGTGGCTGTACGTCTTTAAGCACTGTTTTCATTAATTGGTATGTTTCAGGTGCGCTATTTCCTTTTGACCAGTCGTATCCGACCTCACCCAAAAACGTTGCTTCAATGTCATCCCAGTGTTCAGCAATCGCTTCCCAATACGCGCTAACATTTGCCATGTTTGGTATGCGTTCGCGCAGTTCAGGCACTGCGTTTAGAAGTCGCAAGCAGCGGTTAAAATCGCCTGGGTCACTAGGATGGGTGGTATTTTCAGTCGGTATACTAAGTAGTTTAAACGCCATGCATTGCGCACTCAGGCCTAATTGTTTAGCGGCGAGCAGATGTAAAACAGCGCTGTGTTGGTCGAGTATTCGTTTTTGGTTCATGATATTGGCCTTTGGTTAGATTAACGGTGATTCTGAAGGTCGTTCTAGATAGTGTTGCATTTGCTCTACATTCCAATCGGGGCTCATATGTTTTGTGAACTTATCGATGGCGTTTTGGTCAAGATTCGTAAAATAAAATTCAGCTCGTAATTGTGCCGCGTCTGCGGGGCCGCTGAACGTTGCACCAATATCTACTTCAGTACCGCAAGCGCAATAGAGAATGATAGAAATTTTAGGTGGGTTGCTTTCTTGTTCATCATCCGTGCACTTTCTAATGAGCACCTGAAAACCATTTGATTCGTAAACTTTCGCAAATTTATACATAAGTTAGACCTTAAATAGTTGATCGTTTTGTTTTCGGTGTTTAGTCTAAATAAATGGCGTAACTTGTTTATATGTAAAACGTTTTACAGCTAACTTCTCTCCTACCATTCGCTAATCTGTGCTCATGATATTTAACGAGAGTGAGCACGATGACCACCAAAGCAAACAAGGCAAACACGTCTTTTGATTGGTTTGAAATTTTCAAGGCCGGCACACATACCGACTCGGCAGGTAAAGAGAACGAATTTACCAAAACGGACCTGGCAAGCGTTGTTGAAAACTTTAGGCCGAAGGCTTCCCCGCTTGTTGTTGGCCACCCAAAAACTGACGATCCCGCATGGGGCTGGGCCTCTGAACTCAAAATAGAAGGCGATAGCTTATTTGCCCGTGCTGAAGACGTTGATTGTGACTTTGCGCAAGCGGTGGAGAACAAACGCTACCCTAACCGTTCTGTACGACTCACCAAAACTGAAAGCGGTTATGAATTGGCACACATAGGCTTTTTAGGCGCTAAGCCGCCAGCGGTTGAGGGCATGGCGTGGCAGTTCAGCAAAGATGAAGATGGTACAGAGGCCGTGGTGTTTGAGTTTGCAGCCAGTGACCGCATCGAGCGCATGAGTATTGATACAACCCGCAGCCTAGTTCGCCTTGTGAGTAATCTAAAGCGCTTTATAACCGACCGATTCGGTAAAGAAGAAGCCGACCAAGTATTTAGTGATTGGGAAGCGGAAAACCTTCAAGAGCAAGCAACCCTTTCTGAACATGAGCGCCAGCAGGCGCAAGATGCGGACTTTGCCGCAGCCCCACCCCAACAAGAGGACACGCAAGTGAGTGACAAACCGAAACCAACCGAAGCCGAAGCGGCATTGCAAGCCAAACTGGACGCGTCGAACAAACGCAATGCGCAGCTTGAATACAACGCGCGTAAACGTGATGCGCAGACATTTATTGATACTGAAGTTAACGGTGGTAAAGCCCCGCGCTTAACCGTAACTGATGGTATTGCTGACTTTATGGCATCGCTAGACAGTGGTACTGAGCAAACATTTGAATTTTCAGCAGCAGACGGCAACGACAAGCGCGAAGTTAGCCAAAGTGAATATTTCAAATCGTTGTTAAAGTCGTTGCCGGAGCAATCGGGCTTAACCAAGGACTTTAGCAAGAGCGAGCAAGACGAACAAAACGGCGAGCTGAGTGCAACGCAGTTGGCTGCTAAGGCCCAAGACTTTCAAAAATCACAAGCTGATAAAGGGATAACTATCAGTATTTCTGAGGCAATGAGTGCCGTTATCCCTAAAGCGGAGTAAGAGCGATGGCAAACCCGGGATTAATAAAGAACTTTACAACACCGAGTGCGGTAGGCCAGTACCGAATTGTTTCATTCACCGGTTTAAAAGACCGTGAAGCACGGCAAGCAAGCAGTGCTGCTGAGTCTGTAGCTGGTTTGTCTGAACATGGCTCTACTGACCAAGGTCGAGTGGATGTTGTCATGTCAGGCATGAGCTATGTGGAATACGGCGGAGATTTAGCCGCTGGCGCACCATTTATTTCTGATGCAGATGGCAAAGCTATTGCCTTTGACCCAGCTAACCATGCAGAAGATGAACAAGTATGGATAGTTGGCCAAACGGTAGAAGCTGGCGATGCGGGTACCGTTGGTGTAGCCATTATTCGCCCAATGTTAATAGTTAAATAAGGAGTGAGTTATGTCTAATGGCATGCCATTTACACCGAGTGTTGAGCAAACAGCCGTCGCAATTGCCTATCGTAACACCGCGTTAATTGCTGATTTAGTGTGTCCTCGTTCGACAGTTGGTAAGAGAGAATTTAAATACAACGTGTACAAAAAAGAAGAGCGCTTTACAGTGCCAGACACGTTAATTGGCCGTAAATCTGAACCCGGACAGGTCGAGTTTACGGTTGACCAAGAAACCGATAGTTGTAGCGATTATGGTTTATCGGATGTCATTCCAAATGACGACGTTGATAACGCTCCTGAAAACTACAATCCTCGTAATCATGCTGTCGAGGCAATGACGGACTTAATTTTATTGAGTCGTGAAGTTCGCGTTGCGCAGATGTACGCTAAACCAAGCAACTATGCAAATACACAAAGCCTTGCTGCTGCTAATTATAAGAAGCTAAACAACCCTGATTTAGACATTTTGCCATTTATGCTCGAAATGCTGGATACGCCTCTGATGAGACCAAATACAGCGACGATGAGTCACCAAGTTGCGCGGGCCATTCGGACCAACAAAAAAATGATTAAAGCTTATAACGGCTCTATGGGTGAAGAGGGATTGGTACCTTGGGCGTTTGTAAAAGAAGCATTAGAACTTGACAACATCATGGTAGGTGCGAGCCGCGTTAACACGGCTAAAAAAGGGAAAGCACCGACTTTTGAGCGTGCATGGCAAGACATGTTGTCTTTTACCTATGTTGATCCATTGGCCAGTTTTCAAAATGACCGCATGACATTCTGTTTAACCGCACAGTATGGCCAGCGCGTTTCTGGTAATCGAGATGTTGCGGCGGGACTGCGTGGCGGTGTTGAAATAATGGTCGGTGAGACGGTCAAAGAAATAGCCTTAGCTAAAGATGCCGGTATTTTGCTAACCGAAGTTATTTAGATTTAGGCGGGCAACCGCCTTTACACGAGGTGAATATGTACGTAAACACAGAACACACAGTCAATAGCATAGGCTTAAATCTATTAGCACAGTTTGCTTCTGGGCGATTTGGCTACGACAGTGCAATACAGGAAAGCGACATTGAAACGGCACTATTTTCAGCCCCAGACGGTGACATACAGGAACGTATTTTAGAGTGGTTTGATGCAGCAAAGGCGAACACGCACAATTTGATTGCTGGGTTCGTAGGTAAATATACCCTGTCTGTTGATGAGGTAAAAAATAGTGTGATCCCATCAATCGCAACTGACTTGATGCGCTACGAACTGTGTAACAACGACAGCGACGAAAGTTACATTAAGCGCCGTGACTTTGCGATACGCCAGCTTGAGAAAATTGAAAAAGGTACGTTACAAGTTAAAGCGCCCTCACCTAGCTATAGCCCAGGCATGAAAACCGCTAAACCGATTTCTAACTTTAATTGGGATGCGTACTGATGGGTACCGTATTCGTTGAGGTGTCGGGTGATGCTCTGCGTAGCTTAGCAAACCTCTCTGATGTGAGTGCTAAGCCTGAAGAAGTGCTCGACGACATTGGTGCGTTTCTCGATTTAGACGTAACCGAGCGCTTTCGCCAAGAGCAAGCGCCTGATGGCTCCAAATGGGAGCAATCGGAGTCTGCAAGAACGGGGGTTGGGCGAGAGCCAGAAAAGCCCGGATTAACGTTGACCAACACACGTGATTTAGCAGGCTCTGTAACACATGACGCTGAGGGTGATGTGTTAGAGCACGGTATGGCTGAAGTGAAATACGCAGCAATTCATCATTTTGGGGGCGAAACGGGGCGTAATAAATCGGTCAAGCTCCCTGCTCGCCCAATCATTGGTATTGAATCATCGCAGACGAATGTCATTTTAGGCATGGTCAGCGATTGGTTGATTTAAACGGGTTTAAACAGTGTTTAACTTCGATTTAAACAAGATTGAAAGCCTATTAAAACGGGCTAATTGTGCACACGTTGGCGTAGCTGCTGATTTAAATGAGTTACGCGAAAAGCCGGCGCAATCCCCTACGTTGATTGTGTTGCCGCTCGATGAAGATAACGAAGCAAGCGAAAGCGTAACAGGCGCAGACACATATCGCGTTACTGAGATATTTGCCGTTGTGATTGTGGTACCCACCAACAGCGGTAACAAGTTGGCCATCGACCATTTAAACAAGCTGAGAACGCGCATTAAAACCGAGCTGGCAGGATTGGCGTTTAGCAATTTCGAGCCTATTAAACTGCACCGAGGCCGCATTATAGAAATGAACCGAAAAACCAAAAATCTTATTTATCAATGCCAGTTTTCGATAACTGGCTATGTCACCGTCAATGTGAGGACCATGCCATGACAAAGCAAGCAACTGAAAAGAGTGCGACTAACCAGGCACTCACACCAAGCCAAGCAGCGCTGAATGCACTTGCACAAGCGCGCAAGCAAGGCAAAGTGTCGGGAGCGTATGAGCTGACGAACAACGAACTAAAGCAAGGGGTAACTGATGAATAGCTGGCGTTATAAAGACAAGCTGTTACTGATTGATGCACTCGGTACGACGTTGACGGGCCAACATGCCGTTTATGCGTCCGATGTTGAGTTTAATATTGAATCTGAAACGGACAAAGACGAGCTAGAAACCGCGCACAGTGGCGCGAGCCTAGAAGTGGTATTTGGCAAGCACGTGACCCTGAATTTTAAAACGCCGCTGTCAATGTGTGGCACACCCGGGCAAGCGCCGGCTATCGCCCCACTTTTATTAGCTTGTGGTTTTGTGCAAGTTACAGCGGCATCGAGTGTGACATTTGCGCTGGGCGAGGCAACCAAAGCAAAAGCATTGATGCGTTTTGGCGAGAACACCCATGAGATAAGTGAAATGCTGGGCAATGTATCACTGAGCCTAGAAAAAGGTATTCCTAAGCTCAATTGGCAATTTAAGGGACTGTTTAGTACGCCGATTAATTCCGCTGCGCCCCCGTCTGTTGATTGGAACCGCTGGCAACGCCCCGAGGTGCTGGGTGTTGAATGCAACTCAGTATTTAAGCTCAATAATGTTGCGCGCATCTTACATAAGTTGAATGTGGATGTTGGTAATAATGTGATCTTCGACCGCGCAATCAACCACGAGGCCATTATGCTCACAGGTCATGAAGCTAAAGCGCAAATGACACTGAGCGCAGACAAACTCGCCAACTATAACCCGTTTAATGAGGTTGGTAACGTGCAACAGTTTGAATTTAGCCATGGTACCACTGCGGGTAAAAAATTCACACTGACTGGCCGCTTTCAGTTGCCGGTACCTAAATACGCCAGTTTAGAGAGTGAACTGACCGGCTACGAGCTGGACGGCAAGCTGGTGCCAAGCGGTGCTGGGTACGATGAATTGACGTTAGTATTTGAGTGATCTGTTATGAAATTTCAAGCTGTGAATATGATGAACAAACATACAGGCGAGATTGAGTTCTATACCGTATTAGCGAAACAACGTGGTAAAACTCCTGCCTTTTGCTTTGATAGCAACGGCATTTTGAAGTTCAACACGCTGAAAGAAGCCAAAGCTGAAGCAAAGCAGCTAACTGAAGACTACAACAGACAATAAGGTAACACGATGAAACTGAAGTTATTAAACAAGCTACAGGGCGTGATTGTAAACGCCCCTATCGACTTTGAGTTTGGCGGTATTGAATTCAAATTTGACGCAAAAATTAAACTGATGAGCGATGCGGAGTTGGCCCCGTTGATTGATGGGACCAAGAAAGATCCAGATATTGTGCGTGCGCTGCTTATTGGCTGGGACAACTTTATTGATGAAGGTGAGCCAGTTGAATTTAGTGCCAGCGCATTAGAAGAAATGCTCAGTTATGCGGCAATTACTGGGCGGCTATCCATTGAGTGTATCAACGCGCAGTACCGCATTCACGAAAAAAACTGATTGACGTTGCCAAGTGGTATGTGGGCGATTTGGCAACAACCAACCAAGCATTAGATAACGATGAAGCCCACTTTGGTGCTCCAGTAAAAAAACACACTGCTGACGATACGCTTTATGTGCTACCTAATAACTGGCCCGCTGTAACCGCGCTTACCACTGCCGGCACGCAGTGGCAACTGTGTAAAGACGGCATTGAGCTGGCGCTTGATTATGCCAGGGCTGATGTTGCTTGGCGCTATGCAGATATTACGCTGAGCCCAACCGATTTTAACAAGCTGCAACAGCTAGAACGATTGATAATAGGATTAATAAGGCGGCCCGATGAAAAACCAACTGAACTTAGCGTTACGCTTAAAATATGATGGTCGGGCCGTAACGACTGGCGCGGCAAAAAATGTTCAAGATTTAAACCAGCTCCCTAATGCCGTAAACAAACAAGTGACGGCTAACCAGCGTTTAGGCACAAGCCAAGCACAATTGATGCGCCAGCATTCAACGATGGGCGGCCAGCTAGGCACGCTTAATTCAAACGTGAGCCAAATAACCGCAGCAAATCAACGATTAGGGGTTAGCCAGGGGCAATTGCTACGCCAGCAAGCGACAATGGGGAGCCAATTGGGGATTTTGAGCCACGGCTATTCACAACTGGCTATCAGCATTGCGTCAGTGTTGAGTGTTGGCACGGCGGCCATGTTTGTAAAAGATACCGGCAATGCGCAATTGCTCGATACGCGTTTGAAAGGTTTGACGAGTACAGCCAAAGAATACAACGCGGTGCAAAGTTATCTATTTTCGACTGCGGATAGGCTCAATACGCAATACACCACTTTAGCAGATAGCTATTCCAAAATACTGAACCTACAAAATGTGGGCGTTGTAACGCAAAGCGAAGGTATTGCCATTTTAGAAGGGATGGCGAACGCCGCAGCAAGAACCGGCGCAAGCAATGTGCAACTTGAACAAAGCCTGTTCGGGATGACGCAAGGGATGACTGCGGGGGTGCTGCGAGCTGAAGAACTGAACCAAGTGACCGAGCCAATGCCTGGGCTTTTACAAAAGCTCGACAAAGCAGCAGGCAAAGCGGCCGGTGGTTTTAGAAAGATGGTGAACGATGGCCAAGTTACAAGCCAGATGTTCAAAAACTATCTCGTTAAGGCACTTGAAGACTACGCAGGAGCCGCTGAGGCCACTGAAGGTAAAATTAACGCGTCGTTTGCTGAAATGGGTAACGAGTATCAACGGCTTATTCGCCATTATGAGCAGCCTGTAAATTTTGCTGTCACGGGCGTTGTGAGCCAAATCACACAAGCGATGCAAGCGCTACGGGAAAATCAGGGACTTGTTGATGGACTGACGACCTCAGCGACCCTACTTGCTGTTGTAATTGGCGCTCGATTAGCCGGCAGTGTGTACAACTCAGCCAAAGCATTTACGGCCAAAACGCTAGCGACACAGCAATCGTTACAAGCCCAAGTGCAATTAGCGGCTCAAGCCAAGCGCAATGCGGCCGTTGAAGTGCAATATGCAATACAGCAGCAACAAGCAGCGCAGCGTCAATTAGCGATGGCACGCAATACCGCCATTCGTACAAATGCTATCCATAACTTAGCGGCTGCGAACCAACGCGCCCTAGCTGCGCAAACTGCACATACAGCCGCCACCAATGCATACAGTGCTGCGGCAACGCGAGCGAGCATTTCAAGCCGAGCGTTGTCTGGTGCCATGGGGTTGTTAGGTGGGCCAGTAGGTCTTGCGATGACAGCGGGCTTAGCCATTGCCTATTTTGCCACACAGGGAGACAGTGGCGCGCGTTCAGCCAGTGAATTAAAAAATAAGGTGGATGAGCTGGCTGGCGGATTTGAAACACTGACAGAAAAAGCCCGTGCTGCGCGATTAGTTGAGGTGAATCGCACGTTTGAATCAACCAGCAAGCAAATTCAAAAAGCCAAAAAAGAGATAAACCAGCTTAAAAACGAAGTGCAAAATGGCATATTAATTTCAAACAATAGCATTTTTGGCGTTGGCCAAATGGCACGCGTGAAACTGTCAAAGAACCAAATTAAAAAGTCGAACGAGGAAATTGCACTACAAGAAGCCAAAGTTGAGCAGCTAGTTGCAGAGCAAAACCGTTTACTGACGTTACAAAAGCAATTAAAAGGCGAGATAGCCAAACCCGCACCAACACAAACACCAGAAACCAATACGCAGACTGGTGCATTACCCGATAATATTCAACGCCTACAACTCTCATTACTCAATGAAGAAGCGCGTTTAAAAGCCAGTTATGAGAAACGCCGGCAAATGGTAACAAGTGCACGAGATAACGATGCAGCTAACAAAGCGAAGTATGATGCACTACTCACTCAGCTAGACGCAAAATATACCGAGGATGTTAAAGCGCTGACTAAAAAACGTGAGGCTGAAAAAAACCGCATTCAAAACCAAGCAGAAGAGAAACGCCGAAACGATTTACGCGCAGCGCTCGAAAACCGCATTGCTCAAATAAAGGGTCATTCGAGTCGTGAGGCCCTTGCCGCATATGAAAATGAGCTAGCAGTTGAACAAGCCAAACAGAAAGCGCGTATCGATGCGGCACGTCGTCAATCCATTGGTATCGCAGCGAATGACGAAAAAGGCGAAATGCAGCATAACGCTGATAACCAAATTCGCGACATTGCACGTCAGCAGGAACTGCTGGCTGCTGAAGGCTTTCAATCTGAAGTAGAGAAACGCGAGTGGGATCATCAAGAGCGTTTGATGCAGCTAAAGACCAAAAACACCGGTGCGCTTCAGCAGCACTTAGTGCAATTTGCTAACTGGGAGAAGAAAAACGCCGCAGAAAAGTCAGATGCCGTGTTGGGGCTGGGTGCTGCTGGTTTAAAAGCAATGGGTCAGCAAAGCAAGACCGCATTTAAGATGTATAAAGCGTTTGCAATATCTCAAGCACTCATCAAAACCTACGAGTCGGCAACTGGCGCGTTTGCTGCGCTATCCCCTATTCCAGTTGTTGGTCCAGCTCTTGGGGCAGCGGCCGCTGCTGCTGCGGTTGCAATGGGTATGGCACAAGTTAGGCAAATTAAAGCCCAGCAACCCGCAGGTATTGCGCATGGTGGTTTAGATTATGTGCCGAATGAGAGTACCTATTTGTTACAGCGAGGTGAGCGAGTGTTATCACCTAAGCAAAATATTGAAGTCAGTGCGATGGCTCGCCATTACAATGCACGCGAACGAGCAGCCAACCAAGGTAATGTAAGTGTTGCTATCACTAATCAAATTACGGTTGCCGCTTCAAACAGTGATGTACAAGGTCAAGAGATGGCGCAAAATATTGCTACCAAAATTGAAGCAGTTGTGGTTGCCAATATCACCAGTAATGGTACGATAATTCGCGCTATTCGTGGGGCTGCGTAGTCAGCCCCTCCCCCTATGTAAAACGTTTTACAGCTAAATTCTCCCTCACAAATTTTTATACTCGCTCACAAGTAAAGCAAAGAGCGATGAAAAATAATGGAGCATTTGCCTCTCCCTAAACCGCCGAAATCTTGTGTATTTAGATTGGTCCCAAATAGCCAGTTGCACGTTAATAAATCTAATAACGCTACCGAAGTATTCGACAACGAGGGCGCTTATTGGGAATTTGAAATTGAGCTTAACAATGTGCCTGAAGCAGATGCGCTTGAACTAGACGGCTTTTTGGCCTCTTTGCGTGGTAGTGTTGGCCGGTTCTTGATGCATGACTATCGACGCGAACAAACACATTTAAACACGCCTGCGTATGTGAGTGGTTGGAACCAGGACGGTGCGACTTTAGCTGTGACAAATTTACCACCTGGTTATGTGTACGCCAGAGCCGGTGAAAAAATTCAAATTGGTTCTGGTGCGGCGGCTGAGCTAAAAATACTCACTGAAAATGTAGTCCCCGCAACAGTTGGTTCTACCATGCTTCGTTTTGAATCCCCTATGCGCCGTATCCCTGAGCACAATGCCCCTGTGTACTTTGAAAAGCCGGCAGGTGTCTTTAGGTTAATTGATAATAAACAGGGCCTTGCTGACGCACAATTTAAAAATGGCGTGGTCACAAGTTGGCGCATTCGCGGACGGGAGGCGTTCTAAATGGAAGCCGTTAAATCCTCATTAATCGCACAGCTTGAGAACGGCAGAGCGCGCTTTTTTGTTAGCCTGAAATTTAAATCTGGGACATTACGTGTTCACACGGGTGTCGGTGAACGTCGATTTTTAAATCAAACGTGGTTCGGCTTGGGGGCGCTTGGCCAAGTGAGCGAAATTCCCGCGAACGATAATAACTCTGTGAGCAATATTCAACTCACATTTACCACCCCTAACCCCGATATATTGGGCGAAATTGCCGCCAATGACCCTGTAGGGGTTGATGTTGATATTTGGCTGGTTGCTGTTGATGCGCATTATCGCGCACAAGAGTACCAGCTAATTGAAAGTGGCCAAGTGGCGGCGAGTAACAGCGAACGTGGTGCACTATCTAAGATAGAACTCAGTGTTACGGGGGAATCACAGCGTTGGCAGCAAGCTCGGTTGCATCAACGCTGGAATGATGCAACACAAAAAGCCCTGTTCCCCGGGGATGAATTTTTCAACGAACAAGCGTCAACAAACGCGACACATTTGCCCGATACCCAGCCAGGTCGCCGAATTGGTGGAGGTCGCTATGTTCAACGCCACTGATCTACATAATTACTTAGCAAGCTGTGAAACAAAAGAATTTGAATTTGGTACATTTGACTGCTGCTTATTTGTTGCTGATTGGATACGAGCGTACCACGGGTTTGACCCTGCGCCAGAGCGCGGCTCGTACAAGTCGTTTAAACAGGGTTTAAACATCATTAAACGC
Organism: Pseudoalteromonas sp. SANK 73390; assembly: GCF_054966645.1. Classification (NCBI taxonomy): domain Bacteria; kingdom Pseudomonadati; phylum Pseudomonadota; class Gammaproteobacteria; order Alteromonadales; family Pseudoalteromonadaceae; genus Pseudoalteromonas; species Pseudoalteromonas sp. SANK 73390. The sequence continues at coordinate 29,796 of NZ_ARPN01000103.1, read as the reverse complement.
GACTTTAAACATGCGTTTGAATCACGTTTAAACGCAAAACCCATTGATAAAAATTACGCATGTCGTGGCGATATTGCGTTGTGCATGCACAATGACGAATTAGTTGGTGGCATCATCGGCCTTGGCTGTGTTTACTGCGTGTCTGACACCGGTGTGACTACTCTACCCTTGGATGCAGTCAGTTACGTTTACTCATTGGAGGACGTCCATGAGTAAAGTCGTTGATTTTGTCGTTGAAGACGTTGTTGGTGGTGTATTAGATTTTACAGTTGGCGCGTTGTTTGGTGGCTTGGTTGATACACCAGATCAGCCCGAGCCTGATGTTGCTACATTGGCAAAGGGTTTACAAAAAGGCATAGACCAACCAAGAAGAATTACTTTTGGCCGTGACCGTGTGGGTGGTGTGATAGCGCACCAGGCAACCAAAACACGAGGCGAAAAAGAGTACATTCAATTGATAGTACTCATCAATGGTGCACCAATTGATGCACTCGAAAACATCTACATTGCAAACAAACCACTAAACAGTTACCCACGAGAGTCTTATAACTATGCCGTAGCTGATGGCCGTCATACGTCAGCTATCTCTATGGCCGTACAAAATATGGCGGGTTGGACAAGCAAGCATATTGGTTATGACCAAGCCCATATATTTATCGAGTTTGAAAATAATCGTGATGTGTTTCCCGACGGCGTTAATGACTGTGAGTTTTTAATACGTGGCGCACGGGTATGGGACCCGCGCGACACTAGCCAAAACCCAGATGATAGAAATACGTGGAAATGGTCACAAAACGCTGTGCTGTGTACGTTGCACTACGTGCGCTTTTATGGTGCTAACCAGGTGCCGGTTAGTCACCTGCCTATGAATTGGTGGATTGCTGCGGCTAATGTATGTGATGAGCTAGCAGAGTATACGGATAGCCAAGGTGTGACACACAAAGAGCCCCGTTACACTGTCAACGGGACATTTGCATTTACATCTAAGCCCTTGGAAGTTTTGCAGCAGTTAGAACGTAGCTTTGCTGGCAAGGTCTTTCGTCAAATGGGGCAATGGTATGTACGGGTTGGTGCTTGGTATGGAACGCCCACTTACACGGTCACGATGGCCGATATTATGGGGGACGTAAAAATAAAGTGGCATGCGGACTTGAGAGAGCGTGCCAATACTGTGCGTGCACAATTTGTTGACCCCAAACAAAACTATGAACGAACTGATGCACCGCCAGTCATTGCGCAATCTTACTTAGAGCAAGACGCACAACCCTTAGAGCAAACGTTATCTTTACCATTTGTACGCAGTAGCGCAACGGCTCAGCGCCTAGCGGCTATTTCACTAGAGCAAAGTCGCTTGGGCATGATTGAATTGCCACTACGCCATGTTGGTTTACGCGCTGCTGTTGGTCGTACAATTTTGGTTAATATACCTGAGTATCACATCTCGAATAAAATTTATCGTGTTATTGACCGTCGCTTTAGGCTTGATAGAGGCGTAACCATACGTTGTATAGAGGATGGCTCGGGCATTTGGGCGGATGGTTTAGTGCCAGGTGTAGCTGACTTAACGCCTAATACGGATTACGTTCCAGGACAACTTGACCCTGTTGATAATCTTGCGATTAATGTGCGATCAGATGGTTATTATGAATTAACGTGGAGCCATGACGCGCCTGATGCTGTTGAGAGTTATGTTGTAGACCTGTTTGTATTAAAGGATGACAATTCAAAGCAGCTCATAGATAAACAGCGACTTAACTACACTGCTGCACTTATCAGAAGTCTACAAGTCGGTAGGTTTATTGCGCAAGTCAAGGCTGTTAATGTGCTGGGTAAATCAAGTGCATCTAACGCCATCGACTTTAAAATTGATAAACCGCTCCTACCTCAAATCATTGAAGATATAAGTGATGTGAGTGTTACGTTATCCGCCATCTTATACGACAACACATTGGGTACCACAATTGAATGGGTTTGGCTCGGTGCTGATGACGTGCCAGTTGACAGCCCTACCGTTACATCAAATGTTTACACCAAAAATGGACTAACGCCCAATACACGTTATTCGTACAAATGCCGTGCAGTAAACAACGTGGGCGAAAGTGACTGGGTAACACGCAGCATTACAACGCAAAGCGCGGTGAATCATATTTCACTGTCTACCCTATCATTTGAACTAACCCAGTCGCCGACTTGGACGGGCACAGGCATTGGCTGGACTCCTGCGAATCTAACTCACACAGCTAAAGCGGTGCTGTATGACAAAGTAAGCAAAGCCGTGCTTGCATACCAAGCGTTTACTGTAACGTTAGATGACACCGTAGACGCACAGATATTCATTGAACAAACCAACGACAGACTTAATAAGACTGAATTGCCGTTTGAGCTGCAAGTAGATGAAAACGGCACCAGTTCAGTGACGGTTACGGCGTATTACGATGGCGAGTCAGCCCGTCAGACGTTCAGTGCAATTGGCGTAGGCCCGCGTGACTTAGAAGACATAACAGAGCGGTTGAGTGAAATGGACGAACTCGCTGAGTCAGTTCTAGAACAAGCATTGAATGCTGAGCTTGTTTTTGATGCTGATCTGCACAGCACGTTGAGCTTGGAAAAGAAAACGGATGACACCATTGCAACAATAGATGAGGTAGTTACTGTTCAAGCTACTGAAAACGAAGCAATGAGCGCGAAGATTACGCAGCTCACGTCAACAGTCAGTGACAATCACGCGGAAATTACCACCTACTACATCACCAAAGCAGATGCAGACAGCGCAGTGTCGCAAGCTAAAACCGAACTACAAGCGCAAGTTGACAACAATCTGGCGTATTTGAATCAAACGTTTTATACAGCAGTTGATACACAAAGCGCTATAAGTGCACAAGCGAGTACATTGCGTTCAGAATTTAACGGCAATCATGCATATATCACTCAGAACTACTACACAAAAAGCGACACAGAAAGTGCGATAACAGCGAAAGTATCGACTCTAGAAAGCAAGGTGAATGATAACTTTGCAGCGCTTAGCGAAGTCTATTTCACAAAAACCGACAGCGATAGCGCTTTGGCTAATTTTGTGCGTAATGTGAGCGTGAGTACACCATCAGGCACAGCCAGTGTTATCAACCTAATGACTGCTCATTCAAATAAACTGGGGCAATTAGACGCCCGCGCCGAAATCGGCGTTGATGTAAATGGCCATGTGACAGGCATGACTATTACACCCGGGCGAATGCGTGTAAAAGCCGGCGTTTTTGAATTGTTGGATAACAGTAATAACAGCGCAGTGTATTTTGATAGCAGCGCGGGAAAATACTCGTTTAATGGGCATATTAATGCGAGTAGCGGGTCGTTTACGGGGCACATAAACGCAACGAGTGGGTCATTCTCAGGTAATGTGTATGCTAATAGCGGCTCATTTACGGGTCATATCAACGCAACAAGTGGATCGTTTTCGGGCAGTATCTATGCAACAAGTGGGACTATAAATTCCGCAACGCTACGTTCTTGCACTTGGGATGCTGGCAGTGGCAGCACAATAACAGCAAGTTCGGGCATGCTTGCACTTAGACAAAATGGTGTAATAAATTCTAGGTTGCTCGCTTCAGGTGAAAGTTTTCACCGCAACATGTTTGTGTATAACAATGGGTTAACTGGCTCGACGGGCATCAACGTTAAATACCACGAGACCGGCATACAAGTTGATGCTGGCTTCTGGGCGTTGTACGCCCATTCAGGTGAAATCGGCCCCCATACCTCTGCGCATGAAACCCTGTTACCCAAAGAGCTAACTCCAGAACCGGGAGATATTCTCTGCGATGATGAGCTAATGCACATTGCTAACATCTCCAACGCCATTTGCACTGCAAAACTTTCAAATGCGCCCATGGATATTACAGTGCGCGGTGTATATACCCGCCGCCGTACGTTGACCGATTCCCAACCAGCAGGCTTAGTCGGTTTGGACGAGTGGGAACAACTCGCCTACTTGTATGATGTCGCGAGCATAAACGCAGGCGGTGAAGGCGCAATGAATGTCTGCGGCGAAGGCGGCAACCTACAAACGGGTGACCTGATCTGCTCAAGCTCTATGCCTGGCAAAGGCATGCGCCAACCCTCTCAATCTGAAGAGCGTTACACCATCGCACAAGTGCGCCACAACGTCACATTCGATTCACCAGACCAGGTAAAGCTGGTTGCTGTCATTTATAAAAGGGGCTAGCGATGACCTACTCTATCGGCACCATTACGATACAAAAAAACAGCCCAATAATTATGGGCAATAACACGCTGTTTGAACGAGTGGCTAAAGCACAAGCGGGCGACTTACTGTGTTTTATTGCTAATGGCCACGACGTATTTTTACAGGTTGTTGAAGTGATCGGTGACTCACTATTGCGTGTTGGTATGCTTGATGGCCAGCAGTTTTCTCCAAACTACGATGCAAACAACATCAATTATGGTTTAGTCCAAAACTTTACGTCAACGACGACTGCCCGTTTAGCAAAAAGTTTAGCCGACCTACAAACAAAATGGCATCAACGTGAGAGTGAAATAACGGGCTGGTTTTCTAGCACCGATGACACTTACCCGATTACTACGTTTCTGGGCGAGCAAAACGCGATACCCACACCAACAAAAATTGCTGAGCTTGCCCAAGTTGCGATGAGTGCCAGCACTGATTTAGCCCAAATGTCGGCTGCAATAGCTGAGAACCAAGTCACGTTGGCGACAGTTAATCCGAGACTCAGTGAATTTGAATCACAATATCAGTTTGTGATCAGCGCAAACAACAATGTGATCACTAAACACAGTGACATGGTTGCAAAGCATGACGAAGTGATACAAGCAAAGGCATTTGTCGCAAGTACAGCAAACGTAATCGAAGAAAGTTTAACTGTAGTTCGGCAATGCAAAGTTGATGTAGGCCAAAGCACTCAAGAATCCAAGTTATTCAAAGATCAATCAAATGCCGCTGCGTCTATAGCTGTTTTGGCCAGTGAGGCGGCTGAACAATCACAAACGCAAAGTTCGGCGTTTTTGAGTGAAATTCTCACGCTCAAATCAGAATTTGAAGCCAAATCATCAAATGCATTAAGCAGCATTAATAATGCGACAAGCACAGCTCAAAATGTGGCTACTGATGCAGCTGTACATAGCAATCAAGTTAAAGCTGAAATAGTCAATTTGTCTACCACGACACAAGTTTTAATTGATGACCGAGTATCTGCATTGAATCAATCAATGATGCATTTTAACGCTCAAATGCAGTCACTCGAAAACGTGACAAAGCAGCACAAAAACCGTTCTATAACAGCACAAAACAATGCTCTCATTTCTGCTGACAAAGTGTTAGGTGCAGAACTCAGAGTATTAAACGCCTCTGTTGAAATATCGAGTGCTGCACAAGCCGTAGTTGAACATAAATACGAAATTGACGAGGTTGCTACCCGCGTTAATTTATCGGAGCTGCATACTCGTGCTCACTGCGCAATCGCAGTGCTGGCAACTGAACAACTCACATCATTACATACAAAATTAAACACCGCATTTAGCGCCGTTATAGACGGCACGCTAACTACGCAACAAATCAACGATCTATTTTGAGGTAATCCATGGCAGATCCAAATACTCTACAAGATGCAGTTTCGGCACTTAATCAAGTCGCTAATGGCCAAGAGCAATTGCTAACAAAGTTCCAGAGTAAACAAGCTAAAATTGAAGCAAACAACCAAGCCATGCAAGACTGGCAAACTAAGACTGGAACAGTTCAATTTAAAGATAATGCGGGCAATACGCATAACATCCCTACCCTACAATCATTGGTAGAAGATGCACAAAGCGTAAACCCGCACCCTGATGTTATGACTAAAGCCCAGTTTGATGCGCTACGTCAAATGCGCAAGCAGCAATATGCAGGTTCGGGGTTTGTTGAGTGGGGGAAGCATAACAATTCAGGCGCTCATTACAACACAATTAATGAGGGGCTGTGGACAGTGACAAACGTTCCTAACAGCTTAGTTTGTGGCGATCAATTTATACGTTCTGGTATCTCAAATTCAGACCAATCTGTTGTAATAATTGATGGTGCTCAACTTCGCTTAGACTGTGTTCGCTCAACTAATAACAACGCTATATTTGTATTTCCTCCTGCCCCTGATGGCACTAAAACCTACGACTCAGCCACAGGCACAGTGACTCAACACAGCAATGCAGAAGTCGCGTTTGCGTCTGAGACCGAGACAAACAAAGTCATTACCTCACGTAAAGACCTGGTGTTTTTAGAGTCATGGCATGAAAAAATTGCCGATAAAGATGTGGTTTACCCACTGGGTAATGTGCAATACGGCGCTAACAGCTATCAAGGTATTACACTGCTCAACAACCTTGTAGAACAAGGTTACTCAGCGTTTGGTGAATGGGACCAAAACACCAAAGGTTACGGCGTGAAGTGGTCATCACTAACAGATGCTCAAAAAGCGGTGTTTTTAAGCGAACCAGAGCACAATATCTACTACGATCCAAAAGCCAAAGCGTATATTCAGGTGCGTTATAGGGTTAGAGTTGTTGAGGGGGTGGGTGATGATTGGCGAGCTTGTGACGGAGCGAATAAAGATTACAACTTATTTTTAATCGATAGCACGTCTGGAAACCACGTTATTGCGCGAGGATCTAAATCAAATAATTTTTCTGATTATCAAAATGGCTCAAATATTAATTTATCATTCAGAAACTATGACCCTCAATATGGGTTGAGCGCTGTGGGAACTGGCGAAACTTATTGGGGCGATAGAGGCATAACTATAGGCAAGTGCTTTGCAGTTCCTATCGCGCTTGTGCAGCGACTTAACCAAGGAGCATATCATCCAGTTCATAACCCTATGGGGTGTGATAGATGGATAAAGCAAGACGTAATCGCGGGAGAATGGTATACACATAATGACTTTATCAACTCATCTCAAAGCAAGGCATTTTTCGAGGCTATTCAATCTGGTGAATCAGGAAAGCAGCGTGCAGGTTCTATCGGTTCAGGGCTTACTGGTCGCCCTGACCAATATAAATACCACGACGCCATCTACGCAGGCCAAGTAGAAGACTTACGCCTAAATGCCAATAAACTAGATGTAAACCAACTTCGTGAAGACACTATGCGCAAAGCCGTGGCGGGGACATTGCGTGGTAAGCAAAAGCTGATGATGACTAAATTTGATTCTGAAGTTTACCAAACCAGTAACGACAATTTAGGTTACGTGTATATTGACATCAACGGTTGGGAACGTCCTAGCAGTATTTATGAAAAGCTTCACGGCTGGAATATCACTAAAAACAAGGCGGTAAGTTTATATAAGAGCCCTACAGCTCCCCATGTGTTTAATGTGACTCATAACGATGGGTCACAAATCAGTGTCCAAGATAAAATTATGATTTCATATTATCGGACCGACTTTAATGCACAATTTGACTCGCTCCCTTGGGTGGATATTATCGGCAAACCCGAAAACATCGCCGCAACTTTCCCTGATGGTGTGGTTGGGCAGTGGCTACCAAAATTACCAACTGGAGAAATAGAGCGGTTTACGGCGAATCGAAAGGCAGCTGGCGGGCAGTTTGGCGTATTCACGTTAGATAACGGAGCATCATGGGGAATTACGTTATCGACATTTCATAGTGTCAGTAACGACTTTACAAATGGTTGTGAAGTTAATCGCGTTCAGTTAATGCACTACGAATCACCTTCAATATGTACCGAAGCGAATGCTTTGGTGAAAGTTATAGGGAATGTGGGTAACTGTTACATTACAAACAGCTCAGAAACACATTTGGGTAACCGTTTACAGTCAAGTTTATCGTCACAAATTGGTATTAATAATACAAATAACGCAGTACATAACCTTGCAACGACTTCATACTCCTTTAATGAATCATCAGAGCCTCGTGATGAATCGTTTGGTGCCATTTACCAAAACTGGCACCATGCGCCTATAAAACTTAATGCAGCAAACAATTCTCCTGCTGTCAAAGTGTTACCTACTCTCACAGTGAAAAAAGGTTTGTATTACCTACAATTCCACGGTGCAGAACTCAAGCATAACGGAACCGATTGGGGCGATGATCAAACCGTTCCTATCGTTGACGGTGAAAATGTTAAAACCGACCTAAACGGCAATACGGTAAAAGTGTTCTGCCATCACACTCAATTCCCAATTGGCATTGCATACAACAACTAAGGCCCAGTTATGAGCGAACAAATAATTGAACAAGTAAATGAACCAGTCGCAGAGCAGCAGCCTGTGGCAACGTATCAAGATGTACACACCAAAATTGCACTGCGTCACCCGCGTGAGCAAATCACACAAGCGCTGCAACAGGCTATCGAACAAGAGCAATTGGCACACGAGCAAGCGCATGCACAATGGCTAGAAGAGTTACCAGATGTCCAAGCTGAAATTGAACAGGCCCAAGCACACAACGCTGCAAACCCTGACGATCAGATTGATGTGCTAGGGTTGCGAGCAGAGCCTATGATTGATATGACAAAACGCCGCGCATGTTATGAAGTCAAAAACGTCGAGGTGGATTTAGAACTCACCACTGAAGCGCAAGACGCACACACTGTTTACGATGATGATGCATTGATTGCTTACTATCATCCTAAAACAGTTGCCCATACTGACGAGCACATCGCTCAAGTAAAACGCGAACGCTTCAAAGCCCAACGTGCAGCAAATGTTGCAGCTATCACCGTTGAAGTTGACGACATGGAGTTCGATGGCGATGAACTAAGCCAGGCTAGAATGGCAAGAGCTGTATTATTAATGTCCGATACTGATAAACAGCTTTGGGTTTTAGCTAATAACGAGATCGTTGAAGTAAATCGAGAACAGTTAAAACAAGCATGCATTTTGTCAGCACAAAAACAGTCTCAGCTTTGGGTTGAATAATGAGTTTAAGAGGCGTTTTAACATAATTTAGCAACTGTCTAAATTCAAGCGCCTTTTTTTCTAATTCCGAACGCCGCATTACATTTAGGTGGCCAACTTTAATAACCACCTAAAAAATACAACGTTTAATTGGCATTACCGCTTAAGCACGGCTCAACGAAGCGCCATACTTTACCATTTCCAGAGTTTAAATCTGGCCGCTTCCCTTTAGTCCACCATTGCGCTCGATAGACTAAATTATTATACGCCGCTTTATCTGGGTGACGATAAACTTGAGCGGGCTGCCAAGCTGCCGCATGGCAGGTATCACTACGTACCATAATAGTTTGCAAGGTATGATCGAGTGTATTTTTGGTATCAATCACACTAAGGCGCACTTGATAGCTACCTGGCTGTTTATAAATGTGGGTGGGGTTTGCAAGCGTTGACGATTCACCGTCACCAAAATCCCAGTAGTAGCTAGCAATGCCAATATCATCGCTTGAACTGTCATTAAAACTTACTTGTAACTGTTCTTTGCTGTATGAAAACCGTGCCGTTGGCCCTGAATCATGATCTTGATCTGGGCAGTATCTGTCACTTTTTACGCCTGAGTCGTAAACACCTACAGACTCCATTGCTAAAACCACATCATTCACACAGTAATTTAGATCTAAGGCTGCTTGATAAAGCCCCTGTCCTGCTGTCTCAAACGTTGCATCATTGGCCCAATACAGCTGATTTGCAAGTGTATAAAGTTGAAACGCTTTTTTAATGTTCCAATTTGTCGACGTTGACAGTACGTAAAATGCTTTATTGAAAATTCCAGAGCTGGTATGCACAGCAGTACCCGTTTTATACTCACTTGTGTGGCCCATTCTAGGGTTGTCCATATACCTGACAGCACCAGGCGCTTTTAAGAGTTTATCACCCACTTGCCAATTAAACTGCCCGTGTAAAAACTGATTCATTGCAGCTGCTGTAATATCAGAATAACTCTCATTAACACCGCCTGACTGACCCATGTAAATCAATTGTGAGTGCTGTTCAGTAAATCCGTGCGCAATTTCATGGGATACAACACTCAGCGTAGCCGAAGGGTAATATTTACTAGCAGTACCATCACCCAACGTAACAAACTCTCCATTCCAAAATGCTGAAGCCCGATTTTGCCCATAATGAACTCGCATTTTAATTTTTTCTTAAGCGCAGGCACATTTACCCACGCATTGAACATGTTGTTTGTCAGTTGTGCAAAGGCGTGAGCATCATTTAATGGTGAAAACCCTCCGTTAACTTCCCGAGCCGTATTCTCTGAACATACAAATTCATGTAAGTGCATTTCACTCGTTGTATTACGCATATCATAGGTTGCAACATTTGGACTATCTAGATAGCAAATACCCTGTTTTTCTACAGCATCAAATCTTGAAAACTCACTCTCTTCTGCATAATAGTAAAGCCCTGTCTTTCCATTTCCCCCTGGCCCACTTGCTTTCACAACTGTTGACATATGAGTTAACCCATCCCATTGACGAAGTATATTTCCGTTGTGAGCGTCAATAATAAAGTATGGCCGCTTAGGCGTTGGTGCATCACTATAAAAAGAAACCAACCAAATTAAATGCGCTTTATCATTTTTGTCTAACCAAATATAAAGCGTTTGCTCTATGTCATGAGCTTTTGCGAGCTTATCCGGTGTGTATTCCAATGCTGTTTGAATGGCTAATTTAGCGCTTACTTTTGGCTGTGTTGAAAAAATATCTTTTTCGATACCCGTTATCACATCACCATATAATCCATAGATATCATTTGCTTTACTACTGACCACAAAGGACTCCCCAAATAATGGAACTCCTTGGTAATACTGTTGTTTACGTAGCTTATTGACACCTGATGGTAACGATACTTCAACCAATGTTTGGGCATCACTTAGTAGCGCTTTCTGTGTTGGAATATTATCTATATGAATAGGTTGGTCTTGCTTTAGTGAAGAGAAAAATAGACCAGAATTAATTCGTTCGGCAGCAAAAACCGATACAGTGCTTAACGACATTAAAGAGACTAAAAAATTATATTTTATCGTATTCTTTTTCATTAGATTATCCTTAAAAATCAAGCCATATATTGTGGCTAGCCGTTATATTAACTGACTTTATACATGGCCGAGTAAAGTTGGTATTAGCTTTATTACTTAATACCACCTAACTTAAAATCATTTTCACAAGTCGGTTGTCACTGCTGCATCACATCGACCATCAAAGTGCCAAACGTGAGTAAATACACTTGGCGTAGCCCCATTACTCCAATGAATTGCAGTGTATTTTTTATCTAAATATTTAACCTTGTCGCCAATCCGGTAATGGGTGTTTGGCAGCCACTGGTCACGGTCATCACATATAGGTGCAATACCATCATCAACGTTCACAGCTTTAATCTTCAATGAACGATGCCCTTCACTATCTGTGACCACTAAACGCACCATATATGTGCCTTCTTTGTCATAAACATGTACAGGGTTCTGTTGCGTACTACTGGTACCATCACCAAATGCCCATTGATAACTAACAATGGCATCATTGTCAGTGGATGTATCTGCGAAAGCCAATTCAAGTAAATCACTACTATAGGTAAAATCAGCAACAGGTAATCCTACAGGTTCTTCACATGCTTTCTGATCAAGATATTGCTTTGCCGCAAGTGCTTGAATTACGCCAAATCCATATTCATTATCACGACCAATCGGCCCTTTATCTATCGCAGTAACTTGAAGCGCTTCACGAATTTGTTGGTTCGTACAGTGTGGGAAATGGCCCCAAACTAATGCAGCAGCACCCGCAACATGAGGTGTCGCCATGGATGTTCCACTCATCGGCCCGTAATCACCATTTTTAGTCGTTGAAATCACCTTAACCCCAGGCGCAGCGACTTCAACTTGATCATTAAAGGTAGAGAAACTCGCTTTTACCCCTTGCTCATCTACCGCAGCCACAGACATCACATCATCGTAAGAGGCTGGATAATGATGGTTCAAAAAACCGCTATTACCTGCTGCCGCGATATGTAAAACCCCCTGTTGGTACGTGGTATTGAATGCCTCTCGCTCTAGGTTAGAAGGTCTGCTTCCGCCAAGACTCATATTAATGACGTTGGCACCTGCGGCTGCGCATTGATAAACCGCTTCAGCAATGCTGGAGCCATATGTCCAACTACCTTGGGCATCAAATACTTTCACAATATGAAGTCCAAGATCTCCTGATCGATTTACACCAACAACGCCAATGTTGTTACCCCCTATTGCTGCTATTGTCCCCGCCACATGCGTACCATGACCATGACCATCTTCAAACCAATTACCCGAGTCAAATTCTCCATAGCCATCGTCACCTGTGATATTTGCGTGTGGTAAGTCTGGATGTCCTAACGTATAGCCTGTATCTATAATACATACTTTGCGATTGGCCCCGCCCACATCGGGTAATTGGTCAGCCTGAATTAAACTTATACCATAGGGCATAGATTCAGATTGAAGGTAACGTTTTGGATCTGCTTCAATAAATTTAACGTTGGGGTTTATTTGTAACGCTTTTATCTCTGATGAAGTTAGATAAGCAACCAGTGCATTTTGTTGCAATAAGTGCTTTATTACAGGAATTCCCATTTTAGAAATAAAGTTATTAATAACTTGCGCTCTTGCCTCTTCCATATTTTTATAAAAATATTGCATTTTTTCCAATTCGTTCAGAACATATTTTGATTCAAGTTTGATAATAAATCGCCCATTTTTATCATCTAGTTCAATGGCTTTTGAAGAAAAAACAGTTGTTGTGCCAAATATAGAGATTATACATACGGCAAAACTTAGAGTGCCTTTTTTTACAAAACTTACTTTTTTCATAGATACCCCACTAATTTATACATGGATGAGAAGGAAATGATGGTATTCATTATTATGTATACAGTGTTAATAATTTAAATCCAATGGTTAACATTGACAGTGCAAGCTATGAAACCATTCACTGAATTACACAGGAAAAATTTATCTTCCTGATTTTTAAATACTTATTAATTTATAGTTAGCATGAGTTTATGCAATTTCGTGATTTACGCCGAAATAGTCCTATTAATCGCTGTATTCTTGCTAGTAAAAAAATTAACTTTTTACTTACTATTGTTGCGATATTAGAAAAGAGCGTTGTGTTTTCTTCTAGGAGATCTACCGAACGCACTTGTAATTGTGATCAATGAATAAGACTTACTTTAAAAAAAGGGTACAACAAGATGAAACTAAAAATTCTGGCTGGTATCTGCACGCTCAGTGCCTGTATGGCACAATGGACGGCGCACGCCAGCACAAAACCTCAAATAGAACAGACTAATAATATTAAGTTAAACTACAGTGAGCAGAATCAAAATAAACTGACACCTGATTGTGGTATTGAAGACAATGGCCAAGATTGGTCTGCTTTACAAAAAAACGCAGCAAAACAACATCGAGATGTAACTCATTCAAGTTTTTTGTTTTCAGCGGCTATGCAAAGTGCTTCATTGTCGCAAGAGTTATTACAAAATAGTGTTGCAGTTCCTGAGCGTTACTATATTCCCGTGGTCTTTCATGTATATGGCGAGCAGTATAACTGTGAGGACGAAACAAAAAAATGCCTAACCGATGACAAAATTCAAGACGCACTGACTAAGCTCAACAATGACTTTCAAGGCTTAGCTATCGACTCGCCTGAGATCTCCCCACAATTTCAAGCTATCAGAGAAAATCTAAATATTGAATTTGTGCTCGCAGGAAAAGATCCTCAAGGTAACCCTACCACGGGGATCGTTCGCCACGCACGTGAGCAAAAAGGATATGGTAATTATGATGATGAAACCCTAGCTAAAATTAATACCGATGCGTGGGATAACTTCAGTTATATGAATGTTTATCTGATGCATGATTTATATGATGACGGCAAACTCACTAAGTCAGGCGTTGCTTGGTATCCTGAGCTGGCGATGACAGAACAAAACACCGCTCGCGTTGTTTACAATGGTCACTATGTTGGTAACAATACCAGTGAAAACTTTCGCTCAGTACTCACTCATGAGTTTGGCCATTGGCTTAATTTGATCCACACCTTTGAAACCAAGCAATGTTCAATCACCAATGAAGCTTTTTGTGCTTCAACGGGTGATAGAAGCTGCGACACCCCTCAGATGTCTATGCCCAGCGATATGCAAAATAATGCACCTAATTGCTTAGGACACTCAACTAACACCGAAAACTTTATGCATTATTCCGATAACTACGCCATGTTCACACAAGAGCAAGTAAAGCGGATGACGGCAGCACTGCATAACCCAGCTCGTAATACACTTTGGTCGAATGATAATTTAATTGCAACGGGCCTTTCACAGTATGTTAGTGATAGCGAACACCCATGGGATGGTGCATCAGGGCTTAATATAGAGCCAAGTGGTAAGTTACTCGCCAGTTATGACATTCCTTTTGCCAACAAAGGTACTGTTGAAACCTTTGAGGTAAACCTACCATACAATGCGCAAAATATTTTGTTCTACCTCAACGGGCACACAGAAGACCCTGATATGTACGTATCAAAAGCTCAGGCACCCACACCCCCTGCCAGTGATTCTGAGCAATGGATAGCCGATCTGGTATCTTTCAATGCTTCAGGTGATCGAGAGCTTGCGGCAGTTGATATACCTGACGTAACAGTTCCTTATTTTGCCTCAGTGCATGCTTTTACGCCTTTTAGTAATTCAAAATTAAAAATACTGCAAGGCGATGATCCCTACCTAAAAGATGGTGAACAGCGCTATTCTTTGTTTAAAGTTGATAACTTATGGGCCAACAAAACGAACAGCTCTTGGAGCACTCGTGCAGGCAAAACCTTTGACTTTCAATTTAGCATACCTGAAGAAGCCACTCGGGTTGTAGTGGTCGTGCCAGGTGGCTATCAAGGTCCAAAAATGGCTGATGGTTCAATTAAAAGGAACGGTGATCTCGATCTCTACGTTGCTAGAAATCGCGCCGTATCAAAAACGGATTTTGACTGCCGCCCTTTCACTTGGAAAGGGATCTCTGAATACTGTGAGTTCCAAGGCGGTGGTGATTTTGACCTATTCATTGAACCATTTGAAACATACAGTAACGCATCAATACACGTTTATTATGAAATTGCCAGCGCACAAAACCAATCTCCTTTTGCCAATATTAATGGTAAAACCCGCTATGAAGCTACAGACCATGCACTTGAGTTTACCAGTACTGGTTCAAACGACCCTGATGGAAAAATTATCTCTTATCTGTGGGACTTTGGTGATGGCACACAAAGTACAGAGCCTCAAGCCACTCATAGCTACTCAAACCCAGGAACCTACAATGTTAGCCTGAGTGTAACAGACAATACTGGCAGCACTTCTAAAGCAAAAGCCAGCGCAGTGATCACCGACTTATCTCCAAATGATGCGCCACTGTGCACTGACTGTGAACGCGTTTATCTAGCTGATGAATTAAACCTCACAGCCAAAGCTAATGGACATAGTTATAGCTATGAGTTTGCCGTTCCTGATACTGCGTCTTTAGTCACATTTGAACTTGTTGAATACTATAGCGGCGACCCAGACATTCATGTTAGCCGTAATCAACCAGTCTCTAAATCTCAATATGACTGTCGACCATGGGAAGCGCCTAATCAAACTGAACTGTGTCAGTTTGAACAAGGCGGCGTATATAATGTCATGATTGACCCGTTTAAAGATTACGAGTCACTGCGCCTTAGAGCATATTATGATATTCATCGCGATGCAGACCACTCAGCACCAAATCGATTACCAATTGCTGATGCCGGTGGCAACCAAACTGTTAGAACAGGCGTTGCAGTGCAACTTGATGCAAGCCGCTCTAGCGATCAGGACGGAACACTCATTGCGTATAAATGGGACTTAAATCACGGCGTAACCTACTCGGGTGAAGTAGTCACGCACCAATTTGAGCGTGCGGGTAGTTATCCAGTAAGCCTTACAGTAACAGACGACAACAACGCTAGCGCCAGTGTTGAGGTTCTCTTTCGCGTGTTACCTATAGGAGATTACGACCAAGATGGTGATGTAGATAGCGATGATATTAATGCTGTAAGCGAAGCAATCGCTGCAAATCAACTCATAGACAGCAGCTTTGATATTAATGGTGACGGTGCTGTTGATAGCGCCGATGTATTAGCGCTTGAAGGCTTATGTAGCTTTACTAGCTGCTCAAGCATACCACCTGCACCGCAACCACCTATTGCTCATGTTGAAGCTTCTGCTTCGCAGCTGCAAGTTGGCCAACAAGTTACCTTCAGTAGCGCTGGATCAGACGACCAGTATGGACAGATCACTGAATATCAATGGGACTTTGGTGATGGTACACAAAGCGACTTTGCCAACCCGAGTCACAGCTACAGTCAGGCTGGCATTTACCAAGTGACTTTAACAGTCACGGATAATGACAACATGACCGCCAGTAAAACGATCACGATTAATGTTGATCACCCTCCATTAACTGACGCCTGTGCTGACTTCGATGGTATCTATACAAGAAAACTGACGCCAGAAGAACCACGCTGCATTAGCAGTAACCGTGGTCACTCTTTTTCTGGAATGGACCGTGGACCAAAAACAGTCGCTATCACGCTAATCAATGCATCTGGTGATGCTAGAGTTTATTTCGGTGATGGTCACTGGCCAAAAACCGATAATAGTGACCATGATGCCGTATCGCTCCCCCAAGGAAACCAGCAATGTCTGTTCTATGAAATCAACGAACAATCTCGTTATTGGGGCTACCTAAAAATATCTGGAAATGCGACCGGTGCCACGATAGTTGTTGACTACGACGTTGCTGGTTGTCGACCTCTTTAATCTCTTATATCGGGCACGACCAAAATAATTAAAAGTGCCCGATATTCACTCTCTCCAACTTAGGAAAACAACATGTACAAAATATTTAAGATGACACCTTTAATGGTCGCTTTAAGCTCAGTTTCTGTATGGGCCCAAAATGATAGAGATACCACGACCACACATCAAACCACTGACGTGACACATATCAATGCTCACTCTGAGTACACGCCTGATGCTATGTACCACAATAAACAAACTGAATACCTTACGCAATCCAAGCTTCACAACCAGAAAATGATGTTCTTGAGCTCTGAAGAAGGTGCTGAGGCGCCTTGTCCAACTGAAGCTTTTAGCCAGCTCAGTGGGTCGGTGTTTTTAAATGCGATTAAAGATTATGGTCGTGAATGTATTAATAACTTATTTAATGACAAACCCGAAACACTAACGCTCGGAGCATATACTAATGCTAATTTTAATACCGTAATAAATGAGTTGAAAACTCAACTCCATAGTTATGATGGGCAAACAAATGCTACATATCTGAGCAACCTATTTTACTGGTTAAAAGCATATGCTTATTACGATCATCGACGTTTTATAAACCCAGTCACGCAGCAAGCGATGACGCAAGCCATTAATACCTTATATGCTAACAGTCACTTTTTTGATAAAACGCCAAACCATGCAAAATTAGTTCGAAGTGCCACAGGTATCATTAAAAATGCCCAAATAGGCCAGTTTTTAGTCCCTATGACACTGGGTTTGTTAGCTCGCTACGATGAATCTTATGAAAAAATTAATGACTGGGGTCGTTCAGCAACCCCCTTGTTTTGGCAAGTATTAAATGACTGCTCAAAAAACCAAACTTGTCGCGCTCAGCAGCATAACAGCGCTTTAATTGAAGCTATTACCGGGTTTATTGATAACAACCTTGATTGGTTGCATAAATCAGCCAACGATTATCACCTGTTTAATCTGGGCTACCAACTCGTTAACTTTTATAGAGGTAAAGACGACACTCACTTTGGTTTAATTGAAAACAAGCTTAGCACCGAAATATCGAAAGTACTCAGCTCCTATGGGCCATTAAAAACGGATAAAGAACGGACCCTGTATTTAGCCGTACTAGAATCAATCAACTACAACCGCCAATGTGATACTTATGCTGTGTGTAATAAGCGAACAGAAATTATCGAGCAAGTATTAAACAATCGTCTGGTATGTCCTGCAGGCAATTTGTTTATCTGGGCTCAGAATATGGACGATGCACAATTAGCGTGGACCTGTAACTCTTTAAAAACACATGATGACCATTTTCACCAATTGCTGCGTACTGACCGCACACCTGTAACACCAGACGACAACGACTCACTCAAAATGGTGATCTTCAACGACAAAAAAGAGTGGGTTACGTATGGTGGTGTGTTGTTTAACGTAAGCACCAGTAATGGCGGCACTTACCGCGAAGGCGACCCAGAAAAAGCGGGCGATCAAGCCACCTTTTATGCCTATGAACATGTATCAGAGCGCCCTACTTTTGATATTTGGAACTTGCGCCATGAATTTGTTCACTACTTAGAGGGACGATATATCTCTAAAGGTGATTTTCATGACAGTGACGGTGCAGGTCGCACTGTATGGTTTGGCGAAGGTATTGCGGAGTATAGCTCTTTGAAAACGTGCAATGACAATGCAATAGATGAAGCAAGAAAAGGGACTTACTCACTCAGCACCATTTTTGCTAATGAGTACGGCGTTGGACAAACTCGCATTTATGATTGGGGCTACCTTGCAACACGGTACATGTATGAGCAGCAAAATGACGCGTTTTTTGACATACTAACGCTGTTTAAAGCAGGTGAGTATCAACGCTACCGCACAGAATTTGTGGATCAATGGATATCGCAAAAGTCATTTGATACGTCATTTGCCAATTGGTTACAACATGTTGACTCAAGTGGATGTAATATTGATACCACGCGACCACCATCGCCTATTGAACCTATTAATATTGATGATATACAAGGTAACGATAACGTTGGAATGAATGCTTGTATCGACCAGCCTGCAACGGTTGCCACACGTAGTGAAGCCGGACAAGCACTTTGCGTATCACCAGATCCTACCCGAAAAATCAAAGAGTATCCGCTGTATGTACCTGATGGCTTGAAAAATGTATCTCTACAAATAACCCTGCGCCATGGCAGTGGTAATGCCGATCTTTACTATGAATATGGCCGTCCAGATAATGGTTGGCAATATACCCATGAATCAAAAGGTTCAGGCAATACCGAAATAATTTCGGTCGATAACATTAAAAAAGGTTGGCATTACATTGCTGTTAATTCTGAGCACGGGTTCCAAGATACCACCTTGCTAGCGCGATACATTCAGCAACCTATTCTCGGTGATAACGAATTGCAAGATAACATTGCGGTACCTGTAAGTGTTGGCAATCACGACCAACAGCTGCAACCATAACCGCTGATGCAAAAAAATATCACCTTCATCACAATAGGTGGCACCGCTAAACTATGATATGCATGTGAAATTTGGTAGTCTGGCAAGCAAACCGACTACCACTGTCGCCCTTGGATAGTCGGTAACCGAGAACCTATAGCTTTGCTTACATAACAGGTGGCGTCTATTACATTATGCTAAGTGGCGCTCCTATATTTAGTGCTGCAACATTAACCGACTCTTATATTCATTGATTTTGAGCCATACGAATGCATAAATTGATCGCCATTAAAAACTTGCACAATATATTTTTAATATCATGTGATATAGGCTACTTACATAAAAATTATTTTTGGCTTAACCCATGTAAACACAGGGCAAGATCATGAACTTTACCTTGACATAAATTTATGATCTTATACTGCTTTTTAAATTAAGCAGCCCAATTATGTCAGCCAATACGTTGTTCGAACACTTTTCTTCCATTGATGACCCACGCCAGCAAGGCAAAGTACAACATCCATTATTCGATATCCTGTTTCTAACAATCAGTGCAGTAATCGCAGGTTGCCAAGGTTGGGAGGAAATTGAAGATTTTGCCCATGACAAACTAACTTGGTTACGTAAGTTTATCGTGTTAGCTAACGGCGTACCGCGGCACGACACGATTGCACGGGTTGTAAGCCGCATCGACATGACCCAGTTTCAAGCCAGTTACTCTCAATGGATGCAAAGCTGTAGTGAGCTAACAGACGGCAGTGTTGCTGCCATTGATGGAAAAAGGCTAAAAGGTTCATTTAAAAAGTCAGATAGAAAAGATGCAATCCACATTGTCAGTGCGTTTGCCTGTAAAAATGGCGTGACGTTAGGTCAATGTAAGGTCGACTCGAAGCCCAATGAAATCACAGCTATCCCTGAGTTACTTCAGTTGCTAGAGCTAAAAGGTTGCATAGTGACCATTGATGCTATGGGTTGCCAAAAGGAGATAGCAAAGAGAATTATAGAAAAAGAAGCGGATTATTTGTTGGCACTAAAAGCCAATCAGAGCAGCTTATTTGAGCAAGTGAAACGGCTCCTACAGCCAGAAATAACAGCCTCTAATGGCCTATTGAGTGAAGTAGATTACCAACGAGGTCGAGAAGAATTCAGAGCGGCTGTTATGCCATGATATGGCCCAACTCCTAGCGAGTCATGGCTGGGCCCATCTACGTAGCGTAGGCGTGATAGTGTCTTACCGTAAACCGAATAATCAAAAGCAAGGAGGATTAACATACCGATATTACATCAGCTCTGCGAACTTGAGTGCACAGAGGCTAGCCGAAACTACACGGGCGCATTGGCACATTGAGAACCGTCTTCATTGGTGTTTAGATGTAGCAATGAATGAAGATGGCTGCCGTATACGCCGAGAAGGCGCAGCAGAAGTGTTTGCTGGTGTAAGGCACATATTGCATTGAATTTATTAAAGAAAGAGACATCCTTTAACAAAGGTGTGCGCGCTAAACAGCTAAAAGCAGCTAGAAACGAGAGCTATCTAGAAAAGGTATTGAATAGCAAGTGATTTTTCATGCTCTTGCCCTGGCCTAGCGCCTCATTCAGAGGCAATAAAATAGCTGGTTAAAATTAGGGAGAGCAAAAACCAACTGTTTTTTGTTCTTTTGAGTGACTTGTGTACGCCCGACATGGGCATTGATTTATGAGGTGAAAGTCCTCTGTAGGAAGATCACCGTTTAAATAACACACTGTTATTAAACGATAGACACTCGCGAATGGCAAGGGCTAAATCGCGAGAGATAGTCTGGAGGAAGCCGCTAGCATTCTTTATAAATGTAAGTGCTAGCTGATGAACAAAAACATCATATGAGGCGTAGGCTGGAGACGAGCTAGCACAAGATAGTGAAGTCATGTGATCTAACGGCCACCGTAAATGATGCAGTTGTGCAGAGCCAGCTAGGGACTGGTTGTTCAACCCTTGGCGCTTTGACTACTGCGACCTATAGCGAGCGAAATAGCAGTAAACAAGCTTTAGTTTAGACGCGCTTTATCGAGTAATCGCTAGAGTGATTTATCAGAAGTCAGCAGACGGCATAGTAACCAAACGCCCATCGTAATGGAGGGGACACGGTGAAGGCCTGAACATCTTAACCAGAGGAAATACTACAATTGAACTTGAATTCACATAGATCACCGTGTTGTGATAGTGATGAACAGCGTTCTGCTGTGAATAATACCTCAAATGAATACAATCAAACAAATCATGTCCTAATGGCAAGGGTACTAAGCAACCATAATATTGGCGCTGCATGGCAACATGTTAAACGCAATAAAGGGGCTGCGGGTATTGATAATATGAGTATTGAAGAATTTAATCTCTTCACTAAGTTACATTGTTCAGGTATTAAACAACAATTACTTAATGGCACTTACCAACCATTGCCAGTCAAACGCGTGATGATACCCAAGCCCGATGGCGGTGAGCGAATGCTTGGGCTCCCTGCTGTTATCGACAGGGTTATCCAGCAAGCCATTTCTCAAATGATCAGTCCTTACTTTGAACCTCAATTTTCACCACATAGTTATGGTTATCGCCCCCATAAAAGAGCCAGTCAAGCAGTCAACCATGTTCAATCTTGTGTTAAACAAGGTTATAAAACAGCGGTTGATATTGACTTGTCTAAGTTCTTTGATGAAGTAGACCATGACATGCTGATGAATCGTATTGGTCGTAAAATCAAAGCACTCATGCGCCTACTCGGTAAATACCTACGAGCGGGGATCGCAGAACGCGAAACAGGTCTGTGGTTTGAGTCAACCAAAGGAGTCCCTCAAGGTGGGCCATTATCCCCTTTGCTTTCCAACATCTTACTCGATGAATTAGATAAGAAGTTAACCTACAAACACCTTAAGTTTGCACGTTACGCTGATGACATAATCATTTTAGTAAAAGCAAAAAGTGAAGGACTAATAATTCAACGGGAAATTACTGCGTTCATCACTAAGCGATTAAAACTCAAAGTGAATGAATCGAAAAGTCGGGTCGGTCCCGTATCAGGCTCAAAATTCCTCGGGTTTACCTTCCGCTAGGGTCAAGTGCAGATCCACGAACAGACGCTAAAGAAATTCAAAGCAAATGTCAGGGAGCTCACTAACCGCAACTGGGGGATCTCAATGACCCTACAAATTCATAAACTCACACAGTATTTACGTGGCTGGGGACACTATTACCTAATAGCCAACGCTTATCAGCTAACGGTGAATTTAGATCATTGGATACGCCGTAGAATAAGAATGTGCTACTGGCGGCAATGGCGTAAACCTCGCACCAAAGTACTCAGTTTAATAAAATTGGGTGCCAGTGAGAGACTAGCCATAGCATGTGGTATCACCAGTAAAGGCCCTTGTAGAGGCTCAAAAACAAAAGGAATTAACATTGCATTAGGCAATGACTACTTAGCGTCACAAGGTTTAGGGTCATTGAGAGATATTTGGATCAATATTCATTACGGGAGATGAACCGACCATTGCGGACCTGCACGATGGGTGGTGTGGGCTGGAGGATAGAGACCTTCGGCTACCCGATTAGATTTCAATCTCCGGACTTGTTGGTTGGCTTATCTTTACCAAAATAAAAGCCAATTATTGTACCTACAATTCCTGAGAAAACAGCTGAGAACTCCTTCATTATCTTTGTACCATCTTGTACTCCGCCAAGAAGTAATAATGCGGAAACTATGAAAACACCAACTACAATTGTAATCGCCAAAACAGCTCTAACAGTTTCAATATTCATGCTTGCTCCTTGATTGTGAATTGAACCTTTCTTATTAAGTCAGCTTCTACATCTGGATCAAAAGAAGAATCATCTTTATTTCTCCACTCAGCTCTACCTTTTTGTTTTTCAAAAACCGTAGTCGTTATCTTTGCCCAAAGGGGCTGACCTTCTGCCAGTATAACTCTAATCGATATAGCGATTTTTTCCTCCCACATAGGGCCGAATCCAAAGATTCCCTTGGTTTCAGAGTCGTAAGCATTACTTTCACAAGTCAACAAGTAGACATCAGATTCATCAATTGTAGGTTCCTCTGAGCAAAGATATATAGTAGATAAGCTACTCCACAAATTATTTTTCAGTAATGGCACATTATTGTGAGGAACTTCAACAAACAACTGTGCATTACGCATAAGTAATATTGAGCAAGAGCTCAAAACCATTAATAAAAATAGCGATATAAAAAGTTTAGTCTTGCTCAAAGTATCCTCCTTGAAATCTAACGCTTGCCTAACCGGCGAAAATTAGCGACGAAGGAGCGCAAGCCTGCTGTTTTGCGTCCTTGGTTTAGGCACTTGTGTACGCCCGACATGGGCATTGACTTATGAGGTGAAAGTCCTCTGTAGGAAGATCACCGTTTAAATAACACACTGTTATTAAACGATAGACACTCGCGAATGGCAAGGGCTAAATCGCGAGAGATAGTCTGGAGGAAGCCGCTAGCATTCTTTATAAATGTAAGTGCGAGCTGATGAACAAAAACATCATATGAGGCGTAGGCTGGATACGAGCTAGCACAAGATAGCGAAGTCATGTGATCTAACGGCCACCGTAAATGATGCAGTTGTGCAGAGAAAGTCGATGCTCCTGTTCTTTATAGGTAAAAAAGGGGGAGATCTGATAAACACGCATCCGCGCTAACGATTGGAGATTACCAGTTAGGGACTGGTTGTTCAACCCTTGCCGCTTTGGCTACTGCGACCTATAGCGAGCGAAATAGCAGTAAACAAGCTTTAGTTTAGACGCACTTTATCGAGTAATCGCTAGAGTGATTTATCAGAAGTCAGCAGACGGCATAGTAACCAAACGCCCATCGTAATGGAGGGGACACAAGTTTGAGTGCCTGTCCACATTAATTTTTATTTATGAAATTGGTGATATCAATCGCTTTTCAAGCGTGCAAAAGTTCGCTTCATACAGTCGGCTTGTTAAATGCAAAGCTGAGTCAGCAGGTAAAACCTATGGCACACAGGGCAACAGAATTGGTAACGCTCATCTAAAATTGGCCTTCAGTGAAGCCGCCGTACTACTGCTACGCCATAATCATAACACCACCAAATACCTTGAGAAATTACAAAAGCGGATGAGCATTGTCAGAGCATTGTCAGAGCTGGCGCATAAGCTTGGTCGATGTGTTTACTATATGCTTAAAAAAGAGACTGTATTCGATGAAACCCGATTCTTAAAGCGTTAGTCACGGTACTGAGTGAGCTGAACGTCTAACTGGATAAAAGGCTGAGCATCAATCAATTGGGTGAGTGAATAGCCATTAAGCTATAACCTGATCATATGCCTAACGACCAAAGCCATTTGGCTTGATTAGACGCTCAGTACGCGTGCATTAATACAATAAGCAAAGTCGCTTACACCTGACTTGATAACTGCGTTACGCACCTGAAACTAACTGGATCACAATGATGAAACCAGCCGCCTTGAATAGTGCCATGATGAGGTTAACCGATGAATGTCTAGTGCCCCTGCGAGACCATAAGGAAATGGAAAAAAGTAGGCAGCGATGAGATCGCAATAAGAGAGCCTCTATATGTGTTTGCCGTAAGCAACTTGCTTAACAGCTACATCGACAGACGAAATAAACGAATTTGTTTATTGATTTAGAGTTGGCCGTCACTGTATAAAAACGGCCAAAAAGAACATTAGTGTCTATTGACAGAGTTAAGGCTCACATGTGTTAGGTTTTCACTTCAACCACAATATCGTCTGGTACTGCATACAATAAAGATCTTTTTATTTTTCCAGTAAAATCAATTTTCTTCTTTATGTCTGACTTTAATGTACAAGCTTCTTTTGCGGTTAGCCTTGGGTCTAACATTAATTGATCAATCACTTCATTGGGATTCAACTTGTACCTAAAAAGAGTGTTGTCATTTTTATTAGATAAGCTTTGGTACACAAGCCTTACTTCTCTTTCATGCGAAAATGCTTTGCGTTTAATCAATAATGATTTGAATAAGCTCTCATTTGCCACACCGTGAGGTTCGTAAATTCTGTCGCCAAAAGACATCAAATCTTGAGTTTTAAGGTACTGTACTTTTCCTATGTAGCATTTATCATCCGCAAGTTCAGACACAGCATGGTTTAAACTAGTAATTAATTTTAGGATTGTAGTTCTAATTCTTACACCCATCTTATCTTGAGAGTAAATCCGCCACATCGCGTCGGAAGCCCTATGCAAGGTCCAGCACTGACCATAGAAATTGTCGTGAAAACCATATTCGACAATATCACCATTAGGGCGTTTTATTTTTGATTTTAAAATCAAGTTTTCAAAAGGATCGTCCCAAGCGGAAGGTTTAACCAATACGTTGGTCTTACTTTCGAAAAGGTCATATAAGTATTCTGAGGGGATAATTCGATAAATTGTTTTATCTAACTCACCTTCTCTTATGTTTAGACAATTTCTCATATTCTTCCTTGAAAACCTAACGCCGCAATTTACGGACGGAGTTCCGCAACATTGCCTTGTTAGCACTTGATTGCAATGATAGCTGATCAGATTTATTCATAAATACGCCGCCAATTATTTAGAAAGTCATCTTTATCTTTAAATGGAGTTATCCACGGCCATTCTGGTTTTGTTTCTTTCTGCCACGTTAAGTGAACTACATATAAAAGGTATTTAGAATCACCTACTAGAAACAAAAAATCATCTCTGCCATCTTTACGAGCTATGGCTTTGACGGATTTTCCATAGAGTTCATGCTCTGCACACATCTCAGAATTTAGTTCCAAAGCCATATTTTCAGCTTGAGACTCATTAAGCAAGTCCCAATCTTCAGGCAATTCTTTTCCAGATATTTCGATATTCATATTTGAGTGCTAACGCCGTTTTAAGCGGCTAATTGCAGTTGGCTAAAATAGGTGAGGCACGAACAAAAAGCCAACTGTAATTTGTCCGACTTGAAAACCCTTGTTAGGCAGCATTAAACAAACTTAATTATAGTGAGTAATAATTGCTCTCATCACCTTCGATTGAAGTTCATAAGTTTCATCACCGCCATTAGTTAAAATAACAACTTCAAGATCGTACTTCGGATAAAAAAATAACTCTGTTTGATAACCATCTTGTGAACCGCCATGAGAATAAAAAGGCTCATCACCCCAACCTATAATCCAACCTAAACCAAAGGTGCCATCATTACCTGCATCACTATGCACTTTTGTCATCGAGATTAACGATTTTTGACTAATAATTTGTCCCTCTTTCAATGCGACAATAAAGTTGTTCAGGTCTTCAATACTACTGACTTGAGCCATTGCCCCTGTGGTATATTGACGAATACCAAAAATAGATTCCGTTTTAGCATAATTAAGGGCGTCATTAGGCTTAATAGTGACGCCTTTCTCGACAATGTAGCTATTTTTCATATTTGCAGGAACAAAGATATTCTCACTCAAATATTTGGAAAAACTATCTCCGCTAACTTTTTCTATAACTTCAGCTAACAATACGTAACAACTATTACAATAAATTGCTTTATCAAAAGCTTGTGCTTTAACTTTAATTGTATTTGAGGAAATAAATTTTATAACATCTTGGTTTATAGATAAATTTGCTAAGTCTAGGTTTGAGTCTGAGAAGAAGTCGTCAGAAATATATACCCTATGAGATAGCAAATGCTTTATCGTAATATCTTTCCAACCTATGGGTAGCTCTGGAATGTATTTGGTTACACGATCGCCTAGTAAAAGTTTATTCTGCTCAACTAACTTCATAATTGCCAGTGCAGTAAAAGGCTTACTAATTGACCCAATTCTAAATCCTGTATGAGAGCTAATCGAATTATTCTTATCTTTGTTAGCAAGCCCTTTACTTAACTGATAAATAATTTCATTATTCTTTTTAACTAAAACACTAACACCTGGCTGGTCTTCTTTTTGCTTTGAAAATATTATATTTAATTTATCTACAAGAGCGCTTTTATTATCCTGAGGGTGAACAGCACCAAATACAGGTGTGATTGCTAAATAGATAAGTGAAATCAGAAAAACTTGAGTTATAATTTTTTTCATTATTTGCTCTATCCTTGACTGAGGGAGAATTTAAACTGCCTAAGTATTTAGTAAGCACGTTGTTTGTGCTGCATAATCGCTTGTTTGACTGAGCCGCTACCTGCTCGGTATGTCAGAGTTGGTGTTATTATTTATAACCTAAGCTACATCAAGCCAATTTCATCGGCATGACTGTCTTATCTAAGCTATCCCTGCGTTGCTCAGCGTTTATTATGTCCCTATTAAACCTAACATTTAACAGTTAAGCAATGATATTTTTCTCACGCACAGCCGCTACTAGCCTGAGCAGGTTAGCGCATTGATTGAATTCAGCAAGCTCTGCTGCTCGTTTGTGCTGTTTTCATTGTCTCTTCACTTTACATATATTGGGTCCTTGCGCCTTTATCAACGCCAACGTTCGCTTGTAACATGCATTGGCTAAAAAACCATAGTGACGAATACGCATAAACCCTTTTGGTAGCACATGTTGTAAATAGCGCCGCAAGAATTCTTGACAGCTCAGTGTCATTACCTTTTCACTGTGTTTATCTGCATAATACTGAAGTGTAAAAAATAAATCCCGGCACCATTACTGGAGATAAACTAGCAAATGCTAATTTTTGCCTAAGCATCTTATTTGTCACCGAACCTTCGAGGGCTTATAACGAGCCTGTAGAATTACTCGTTTTAATTTATTTTTTATTTATGCCTCAACCATAGCCGAGTTCCTATTTTGATTCAATCGTTTAGTAGCTTTCCACTTTGATTTTCATTATGTGCTTTGAGGGGAGGTTATCGGTCTTAACAGCGGACTTTTGTAGCTTTACTGTGGTTAAAATAGCCCTGCTCTTCTTAATGTATCCTGTTTTGTAGCTTTTCTATATTATGTACCAGACAATACAACTGCCATTGCGCGTCCACTTTCGTTTGCCCGCGTAAGGTGAGTTTATTCATCCCTTTATTCACTGTGATATTTCCGAACACGGGTTCGATACATCCAAGTCGTTTGCTGTATGCCCTGCGCCCCATTGGGCTGTCTATTTTGACTTTCATTTTATCTATGTAGCTTCGTTTTTTACGCCGATTCATCATTTTTAAACTGAACTTGCCGCCCTGTTTTTATCGGTGGCTTTCGCATACATTGCGCTTGCATTGGGCATACTCTGCATTCTTTTAAGTAACCACAGAATCGCGTGTATTCTTGATGGTGACTTTTTACATTAATGCCGCTTCGCCACATCTCATTGCCTGCGGGGCAGCGGCAGGTTTGTGTTGCTTCATCATTAGGAATGAATTTATTTTGGCAGGATAAGTCAGGCTTGTAGTTGGCCATAACGATTTACCGTGGGTGAATAATATCTATTAGATCACAGTAACTCGGTGGGTTCAAGGTTAAAAGTCGAGCAAAGAAAGAAGTGTAGGATCAGTTCCTGAAAAGAGTAATTCTACAGCCTCAACGCCCACATTAAGGGGCTTTTTAATAGTTTGATAAAATGTGAAGCGTAGCGAAACCGAGCAAACTGTAAAAGGTCCCGCTTTAATTGCTTGTTAGCTACGGTTTGCTCGAATGTTTTTTCGTATCGTGGTATTGCCACAAAACGTTAATTATTTTCCACTCATTGTTTTCATTTTTATATAAATGCATGTAATCAATCCAATCATCAACGGTTAATTTTATCGATGCAACTCGATTATCAATATCGAGAACGTTGATATCAACTTTAGGGGATGATGAGAATTTATTACCTTCTTTGTTGTAGTTTTCAGCTACCCACACCATAGTGTCAAAATCTGTCTCCATGATAATCTCTGAGCCATCTTTAGATTTCCAGTAGGTTCTTTTAGCTAACTTTTTATCTAGGCCTCTTTTCATTAAATCAGGTTCTACATTGTGTTGTGACTCAATATAATCGAGCACTGCTCTTTTTATATTTTGATTATCAATATCGGTATCTGCTATTACAGCACAAGACAAAAGAACGGATATGGTTAAAACTAGAATGCGATACATTGGACTTCCTTGAGTAAGCTAACTATTTAGTATTTATGCAGCACGTTGTTTGTGCTGCATAATCGCTTGTTGGACTGAGCCGCTACCTGCTCGATGTGTCAGAGTTGGTGTTATTCATGCTATGGGAATTTGCTTTTAATGGCGTAACTTGCCTCGAGCCTATTTTATCGGCTTGCCTATCGCGCTTAAGCTATCCCTGCGTGACTCAGTACTTTTTATCTTATCATTAGAGCTAATTTTCACTGCTTTATCAATGATATTTTCACCGCACACGCACTTTTTTAGCCCGGAGCACGAGACTTCGCTTTTGGTAAGGTTATATCTAAGTTTAATGGTCGGTGCAAAATGTGCTTAAACAAAAACCAAATACTGTTTATCTGTAGCTTTTGGCTTGCCCGAGAAAGCGTGCGAATAGCGTAATGCCAGTCAGTTAAAAATTGACTGGTATTTCC